>JAXGSX010000023.1:0-20912 GCA_040775225.1 Kiritimatiellia bacterium
AGTACTCCAGAAGATCAAGGCACTCCGCGAGCGGGAATCCCCGGACACTCGGAAGACAAAGAAGTAAGACAGGCATAACAAGAGGCGCTGCGCGCAGCACCCCGTTCGCCACGATGTAAAGGGATGTGATGTAATGTATAAAGGGATGTGAATAAAGGGATGTATAAAGGGAAAAAGGGACGTTCCTTGTAAGATATTATTCAAAGGGAAAAAGGGACGTTCCTTGTAAGATATTATTCATCAAAAGATTATCAATTAATTCACATCACGTGAAAGACATGGGGGCATGGTCAATTTTTTGATTTACCATCATTACGGCATGATCGCCGTCGAGCATGCCGAAGCAGAACGGCTAACTCGGAAAGTTCGCCCCACCCGTGAAAATAACATCATCGTGCAAAGCTGAACGGCATATTTTTGAACCATTGTAAAATCGGCCGGACGCTTACCCATTTTCGGCTGCCCCACAAAAATCTCCGCGCCAAGACCGCTAAATGCCGGGCGGATTGCTACTTGCCGGTTTTTTTAAATTTGTTGTTGACAATCGCGTATTCGATAAATACATTCAACTATATTGAATTTTTATTTGTTATTCTCGTATGCTGGCAAGCACTAAATACGCCAATCAAGTCCGTCCGGAGCGCACGCTGCAGTCGGTTCTGCGCGGGTTCCGTGTGCTGGAAATCGTGGCGGCCACCCATGGCGGCGCGGCACTCAAGGATATTGCCGCACAGATGGGATTGAAGCCGCCCACCGCGCATATCCTTCTTAACACGCTGGTGGCGGGTGGATATCTGGCGCGCCGGCCGGGCGACCTGCGCTACCGCCTGGGTGAAGCTGCGTTCCGGCTCACTGACCGCTACCTGGAAAACACCCTGCGCCAGGGCGCCGAACAAGCCGTGCGCGCGGTGGCCGGGCAATTACCCAAAGCCACGGTGATCTTTGTCGAACCGCGCGATTGCGATGTTTCCGTGTTGTTCCGGATGTCGCCCGACTGCCCCGGGATCATCCAGATGCCGCGCGAGCGCCGCATGGCGCCATACCAGAGCGCCAGCGCCTTGGCCTGCCTGGCATTCCTGTCCCCCGAAGAACAACTGGCATTCCGGCAACGCCATGATTTTCTGGATGACGGCAAATCCGCTTGGGGCAGCGAAAAGAAGCTGGAATCATTTTTGAACAAATCGCGCCGGCTGGGCTATGTTCTGCTGAAATTCACCCGCGGGGGACTGCGCGCCATGGCCGCGCCGGTGTTCAATCGCCGGGGCCAGCTGGCAGCCGCACTGGGCGCCAGCATGCCGCCTGAAGATTTTCAGGCTGTTGAACGGCTGAGCATTAAAATTGTAACCGAGGCGGCCAGCAAGTTGTCGGCGCCGGATTTTAACATAAAATCCGCCGGGGGTTACACGGGTTGATTTATGTCGGCGACAATTTTAATAGGATTTACGAAAACTTGTGTGTCGTGTAAAGATACAGGTTTTATTGCAAAGGGGGTTGTTTAATGAGTCAGGCACTTGTCATGCGTAGCGCTGCGCGGAGCATGATGCCACCGTGTGTTGAATTCGGCTGCCTTGAGCACGCGAAGCGCGTCGAAAGGATTCGAAAAGACAAGGCAAGCTTGCCCTGGATGCGGGTGCGCCGGTGGGCGGGGCTAATCTGGTGATTGCCCCGCTCACGGCAAACCCGCCCGAAGGGTCGCCCGTCCACGGGCGACAGACAGGGTAAGATCGCCGCCGTTCTTATCGAACCGAATTCAACACACAGACACGGAAGGGAAAGGACATGACAGCATCGCAAAAATACGGAACCATCATCACCGGCATCATGAACACCATTCTGGAGCAGGAAGCCGGCCATATTGACGAGGCCGCCGAACTGCTCGCCGATTGCTATGCCGAAGACCGCCTGATCCACGTGTTCGGCGCGGGCGGCCACTCGGCCATCGGCGCGATGGAAATTTTCTGGCGCGCCGGCGGCCTGACCAAAATCAACGCCATGTTCCCGGTCGGCACCAATATCATCACCGCCAATCCCACCACCGCCAAGGTTACCGGACTGGCGCCATTCATCCTGAACTATTACGAGGTCAAACCGGGCGATCCGCTGATCCTGATCAATTTTTACGGTCTGAACCCCGTGGCCGTGGATGTGGCCATCACTGCGCACGAGCGCGGCGTCAAGCTCATCACCGTTAATTCCCACAAATTCGCCGCCGCCGTCCCGGACGACTTTAAATGGCGCCATCCCACCAAAAAGAACATCCATGACTTTGCCGACGTGGCGGTGGACAACCATGTCCCCTACCCGGACGCGGTGCTCCAAGTCCCGGATGTGCCGGAAAAGGTCACGCCCACCGCCACCATCGCCACCTGTTTTGCCCTGAATTGCATCATGACCGAGACCATCGCCAAACTGCCCGGCAAAAATGTAAAGCCGGAAATATGGATCAGCAACAACATACCTGGTTGCGATGAACACAATCAGCCTTTGATCGAAAAATACCGCCATCGCATCCACCACCTGTATCCGGTGGTGTGACAAAAACGGACAAAGGGGCAAAGGCACATAGTCACAAAGCCAGATATTAGCGGAGTTCCGGAATACCGCTGTGACACTTTGATCCTTTGAGCCTGCGCCACTTTCATCGGTAAATTGGAAAGGGAAAATGAAAACCACAGAATTACATGTGCCGGACCGTTACGCGATTGCCATCACATCCATCGCCCGGATCAAACGCAAAATTTACCTCGGGCTGACCGCCGGCGCCCGCGCGCTGGCGGTTTACGATATTGACCGGGACGAAATCCGCATGGAACCGGAGATTTTCCCCTGGGTAGCCGGCCGGGGTTATTGCGCCAAAATTCATAATGCCATGGGCGCATTGGATGACGGCACATTGCTTTTCGGCGAAGGCAATCACTTTACCTGGGACGGCATCCCGGTCACGGTGAATTATTTTAACACCGAACTCCCCGAGAGCATGCTTGGCCGCAAACGCGCGCAGGGCTGGCCCGACGTCAAATACACCGATTTCTGCCGCGAAAACCTGGCCGGATGGGATCGCACCGCGACCGATCCGGGCGGTAAAATCCTGCGCTACGACCCTGCCGCTCAAAAGACGGAATTGGTCGGCGAACTGCCGAAATTTCTGTATGCCCAATCCATGGCGGTGGACGCCAAACGGCTGCGCGCTTGCGGGCATACCCTGCCGGACAATAATTTCTTTTACGTGGATGTCAGCCAAAACACCGTCCGCAATTTCGGCCACATATCCGATTTCGCCCATCACAACATGGTGATCACCCCCGCCGGCGTCTGTTACGGCGGCTGGATTGACCGGGCCAACGGCTCGTTAAAACTCTTGAAATTCGATCCGGAAAAGCAGCGGCTGGAATATCTTGACAAGGTGATCCTGCGCGACCCGGGCGCCAAGGTTGCCGGCAACCAGGGCATTGACTCCTGGATCGTCACCCGCGCCGGCGACATTTACATGGGTGCGGTCGCCAATTCCCTGCTGTTCCGGTTTGATCCGGAATCGGAGGAATTCGAACTGGTCGGCCAACTGGCCAAGGGCGGCCGCATCACTTCCATGGACGAGGATGAAGACGGCATCATCTGGGTTGGCGCGGATTATCCCCACATGCGCCTGATCCGGTTCGATCCGCGGGCCGGCGGCAAGGGGCGGATCACGGATTGCGGCCGGGTAAACGACTCCTATCCCCGCTGCTATTTTCATGCCTCCTGCTGTTTCGAAGGCAAATTGTACCTGGGCGAGACGGACGGATTCTCGCCATCGCTGCACATTGTGGATTTGAATAAAATGTAGTTCGCTCAAAAACAATTCTCTCGCAAAGCCACAAAGACACCAAGATGAACGAAAATGAAATAGGGACAATTATAGTTTGCCTCCGTGCCTTTGCGGCTTTGTGAGAAAATTTTCCGAAATTCCGACAACAGGTGAGTGGCAAACATATGCAACCAGAGGCAAGTTGTTTTGACCAGCCGGTGGCGCCTGATGCGGGAACGCCAATCTCGTTTCGACCACTGGGCGCACTGGCCGATCCGGGTCTGGCGCCGGTATACTGGCTGGCGCGTTGCGTTTTCAAACTAGCGGCCCAGCCGTCCGTCGCCTCCCTGGCCATCGCAGCCGACCGGCATTACGAAGTCTTCCTGAATCAAACGCGGGTGGCAACCTGCCGCAATTATTTCAGCGGCGACCGCTATCTCTGGCTCCAACGCCACGCCGGCCCGGATTTAACGGCCGCCGCGGCCGCCAACGACAATATCATCGAAGTCCTGGTGCGCTCCGACCCCCGGGCACATAAGAACCATATCCCATTCCATCCCATGCTCTGGTGCCATCTGCATCTGGAGACACCCGCGGGAACGGTTGATGTGGCGACCGGCGCCGATTGGGAAGTCGCCGTTGTTGCCGGGTGGCGAACCTTGCGCGCCTACCAACTGACCATCGCTTACGAAAAGTTGACCATTCCGCCGGCCGATCGGCGCGGGGTGCGGGGCATTCCGAACGACCTGGAATACCGGCGCCCGGCGCCGCTGGACCGGCGTCAACTGCCGCCGATTTACGAATGGACGGACAAGCCGAAACGCGTTGACATCCACCGCCCCGCCGCCGTGGTTGCCGCCGGCAACTGGACCGGCGCCGCTGACAGCATCTGTTTCAACCTGCATGACTTGTTCGGCGCCGGCGCCACCGGGGGCGCCGGCGTTGTTTTGCACACGGAGTTCAATGCGCCGCGCGATCAGGATCTCTGGATCGCAGTTTCGGGATTCTGCGACGGTGCCGTTGAGCTTAACCACGTTCAAATCTGCGCGCGCAACAACCTGCCGGGACCGGATTTAATGCGCCAGAAGAATTTTTTGGCGCCGCCCTGCCGCTGCCGCGTCCGGCAGGGTTTGAACGAACTCGCTGTGCGGTTTGGCGACGACCACCGGCGGTTCCTGGACTGGCAGGCGCGCTTTGCGCAGGAACCGCTGGCGGCGGGGTTATGGTTCCGGCTGCAAATCCAGGGGATGCCCGCGGCGGATTGGCGCTGGCAGAACGGCACCGGCCGCGCCGTGAAACCGGTCCCCTGCCAGGGCAACCTGGAAGACATCCTGGGCGCCAAGGCCGCCAGCATGCCGCTGCCCGCCCTGACCGTCGGCAGCACTCCGGCCGAATTCACCCTCTGCGGCTTGCGCGCCGGGGAAAAACAATTTATCCTGCTCGACTTCAATGGCATCAAAAAAGGACAACTCTCATTCACCATCCAGGCGGACGCGCCCGGGCGGATTTATCTCGCCTACGGTTTCCTCGCCGACCAGGGTTCGGTGGATTGCGGACGCAACGGCAAAAAGGCGGTGGATATCATTGAAGTCCCCGCCGGCTCTTCGGAATACGAGGCGTTTGAAGACCGGACTTTCGTTTATCTGGACATGGCTTTTGAAAATTTCAACGGGACGCTGTCAATTGCCGGCATCGCCCTCGCCGAACGCGTCTTCCTCGATGAACGCCGGGCTGATTGCCGCTCGCCCGACCCACTGCTGCCGGCCGTCTGGCGGGCGGCGCTCCGCACGGCGCAAATCTGCTGCGATGAAATTTACATGGACAACTCCGAGCGCGAACATTGCCAATGGCTTTGCAGCGCACCGCCCAACATCGCCGCCGGCTATTACGCCTTCGGCGGTGAAATGCCCAAGACCGCCAAAGTCCTGCTCGAATACGCCCTGCACCAGCGGCCTGACGGAGAAATCCAGGGATTTGCCCCGGGCAGTTGGGGCGACCGGCCGATGTACCAGTGCCACATGGGCCTGTACGTCCGGGCAGTCTGGCGCGACTACCACTACCGGGGCGATCCCAAACTCCTGCGGCGCCTGATGCCGCACCTGCACCGGCTGCAGGCCTTCTGGGAAACGCGCCGCAATTCGCAGGGTTTGCTGGAAAACATCGAGACGGTCTGGGTTGATTGGGGCCAGCATATATATTCCTACGCGCCCGGCGGCATCCCCGGCGCCCAAGGCGCCGGCGGCGTATTGACAGCCATGAACGCCTATTACCTCGGGGCCTTGCGCATGTGCGCCGAACTGGCCCGCGCCCTCGGCGAAGACCGGCCGGCGGAACGCTACGATGCCATGGCGGATGAAACGGCGGCCGCCATGGCGCGCCTGTTGTTTGACCGCGATAAAATACTTTTCCGCGACGGACTCAACAACCCGGCGGCGGAAAAGAACTATTCCCAGGCCGCCAATGCCGTTGCGGCGCTTTATGGCGCGCTGCCGCCGGCCGAGCGCCCGGCAACCCTGCGCGCCGCCTTCGAAACCGCGCAGCCCTGGGCGGAAATCATTCCCGCCAGCCCGCACTTCGGGCTGCTGGCGGGCGAAGCCTTGTTCGAAGCCGGACTGGACAGTTTAGCGTACGCCTGGATCGGCCGGCATGCGCATATGTTGCAATCTCCCGCCGGCACCATCTGGGAAACCTGGTCGCCGCATGTCGCGCATTGCCAGGGCATCGGCTCGGCCATCGCCTATCACCTGGCGCGTTACCATGCCGGGATTTATCCCGCGCGGCCCGGCTTCGCCGCCATCGGCGTCCGCCCGCAGGCTTGCGGCCAAGCCTGGCTGCGGATGCAGTTGCATACGGCATGTGGTGCGATCGGCGCGGCCTGGAAACGCACCCCGCGCGGATTCGATTATGAATTAACCCTGCCGCCGGCGCTCCAGGACCGGCCGCTGGAAATTGACCCGGCGGTGAATTTAACTATCGCGCACCAGCGCTAACCAATCCAAGGGAAACGCCATGCAAGCCAAATTATTCGCCACGCCCCAAGTGATGAACATGGGGTTTCATTACACCATGCAATTCAGCCGGCGCACCCGCGTGAACGTCATCGGCCTGGTTGACCAGAGCACGGACGAATGGGCGGAATGGTATTTAAAATCCCACGAACCGCCCGCCCTGCGCGAAATGGCCGCGGCGGGCTATACCCTGATTGAAATTCACTTCCTGTACGGGTTCGGCCTGGAAGGCGAACGCGAGGAATGGGAACGCACAGCCGAAATGACGCGCAACGCCCATGCCGCCGGCCTCAAAGTGCAGGGGTATTTACAGTTTTTCTCGGTGCAGCAGGAGCTGTTTTTCCTGGAAAACCCCTGGGCCAGGGAGTGCGTCCAGGTCAACGCCGAAGGCAAACGCATCCAGTTCCGTTACGACCGCCCTGCCCTGTGCTTTACCGACGAACGCGTGCGCCAGTATTACCTGGACGGAGTTGAGCTTGGTTTGAAAACCTGCGGCCTGGACGGTATCCGGCTGGACAACGACTATTTCAAGGGTTGCTACTGCCCGAAATGCCAGGATGCATTCCACGGCTGGCTGCGCGGAAAATTCCCGACGCCCGCCGCAACGCGCCGCGTGTTAGGCCTGCCAACAACTGACGGCATGGAACTGGCGCCGATCCCGATGCCGCGCGACCCGCTCTGGCACGCCACCGTGCTCTTCCGCCAGGAACAGCGCCAGAACATGATGCGCCAGATATCCGAAAAAATCCGCACCATCAAGCCGGACGCCATCCTCGGCGGGAATCCTGGCATCAACCGGCGCTTTGACGATGCTTACCGTATCCATATTTACACGCCCGACCTGGCCGAGACGCATCACCTGGTCTGCGCGGAAAACATACGCTACCCGGCGCGCACCGGCGACACTTTCCGCCACCAGGCGCTGCTGTACAAGCATGGCCAGGCCGGCAATTTTGCCGTCTTTGCCAGCCACCACCTGCACAATGCGCAAGGCCGAATCCGCTGGCCGGAAACGCTGGAGGAATGCGCGCTCTCGCTGTGCGAGGCGCTGGCGTTCGGGGGCCACCCCGTCTGCACCACCTGGGGCATCCGCATGGATTCCGGCGGCAAGATGCTCTACCAGCGTCCGCTGTTCCGCCGGGCGCTGTACCCGGTTGCAGCCTTTCTGAAGGAACACGGCGATCTTTACCGCGGCGCAAAGTGCGATGCGGCGGTCGGCGTTTACCAGAACCGGGAAAGCCTTTGCGGCGATTCCCCCAACTCCTGGCTTTCGCTCCAAGGCGCCGTGCAGGTTCTGCTCCAGCGGCAGATTCCCTTCCGGCTGGTTGACCGCGACTTGGACGAGCTGCTGGACGGCATAAAATTACTGATCGTGCCTGACATGCAGTTGATCAGCGAAGTGCAGATGGCCCGCCTGCACAAATTCGCCGATGCCGGCGGCAAGCTGCTCTGGACCGGCCAATCCGGCCGGTTTGACGACTGGCGGCTGAAACGCGATGCCGTCCGGATGGAACTCTGGCTCGGCCATGCCAACATCGCGCGGCTGCCGGTAACGCCGGAAAAAATCTCACTTGCCTCCGAGCATGAAAACGACCGGCAATTCGCCGGCGATACGGGCAATGCCTGGTACATGAACCTGCCCATGCCCGCCGGCGCGGAAGATTTTGCCGCGGCCGTCCGCCAACTGGCCCCTGCGCCCGCCGTCACAGTCAGCGGATCGCCCTTTGCCGCCTTGGACACGTTTGTCAATCCCCAAGGCGAACATTTTGCGCATATCTTGAACTACGACAATGCCAACCCGTGCGACCTGACGGTCGGGATTGCCGGCGCAACCCAGGTGGAATGCTTGATGCCGGCCGGGTTGGGAACGCGGAGCGCGCCGGCCATCCGCGCAACCGGCACAAACACAACCATTATACTGAAGGGATTGCACACCTACTGCGTTATTAAATATTGATGATACCAGGCCCGTTCACGTTCACAGCGAAGCGGTACCCGTACCCAGGGGAACCGTGCCGGAGAAACGGTATCGTGGACGGGACGGGAACGGGGACTGGCGAAATCGACAGATGTCCTCCTCACTCAACATCAGCAACGGGAAAGAGCGCGCAATGACTGATTATCAATCGATTCTCGAAGGCAATCCGCCGGGAAAATTGCACTGGATTCCGACCCTGAAAACGGGCAAACCCAGGACTTCTGTGCCGGTCAAGACGCCGCGCCGGCCATTCGCCAGTCGCAACGATCCATGGCTGGTCACCGAATACCATAGCGTCAAGTTTACCCATACCCAGGAAAACAATACGGACATATTCCGGTGGGAAACGCCGCGCGGTGTCATCACCGGGCGCCGCGAGCATAATCATATGGTTGAATATCCCCTGAAAACGACGGATGATATTCCGCTCTGGCAATATATCCGCGAGAACACCCTTTACCGGCCGGCGCCGGATTTTTCCACAACGCAACTGCAGCCGCCGCGTTTGATGTCGTTTAAATGGTCGCCGGTGCAAGAACTGTTGCAGTTCGGCACCGGCATCGAGAATTTCTATTATTTTATGGCCGACGCCCCGGAGGCGATGATCGCGCTGATGGATGCCATGCACCGCAAAAACCTGGAAGCGCTGAATTTCGGCTTTCAAACCTGTCGGACGGCCACGGTAATCCAGTTTAACGAAAACACCTCCTCCACCCTGATCTCGCCGTCATTCTACCGCGAGCACAGCCTGCCGCATGTGCGCGATTACGCCGACCTGGCCCACCGGAACGGCAAGCGGATCGTTGTCCATATGTGCGGACTGCTCAAAGCCCTGCTCGATAGCTTTCCGGAAACCGGCATGGACGGCATTCATGCGGTTACCCCGCCGCCCATCGGCGACACACATTACACGACCATCCGTGAACTATACGGCGATAAATTTGTCATTATCGGACGATTAAACGCCCAGCTCTGGATGGGAAAGCCGCGCGTGGAAATCCTGAAGATTCTACGGAGCATGATTCCGGACTCGCTTGTGCATACCCCGTTTTCGCTTTGGATAACTTCGGATGAAATGCCGGTATCGTCGACGGATATCGTCAATCTCAACCAAGCGCTGCACGCATACAACAACGATACATTAGAGGAGCCGGATGCAATCGCATAAATCACCGACCAAAACTACAGGCGCCCCCAACCGGGGAGACCTTACCCGCGAAATCAAGAAACTCGCCAAATCGCTCGGGGCCGACCTGGTCGGAATCGCCACTATGGACCGGTTCGATGGCGCACCCAAACAGATGGACCCGCGCTACATCATGCCGGAGGCCAAATCCTGCATCGTGGTCGGGTTCCGCGTCCTGCGCGGCTCGCTGCGCGGCATCGAGGAAGGCACATTCTTCAGCAATTACTCGTCCATGGGCTACGGCGGCATAACTTACATTTTCATGCCTTCCGCCGTGGTCAACCTGGCGCGTTACATTGAAGACCTGGGCTATGAAGCTTTTCCAATGGGCCACCAGAGCGACTGGCGCGCGATTGACAATGAAGGCCGGCTGCGCACGGGGTTCAGCAAGCCGGTGGCGCCCGGCAAGCCGGCGCCGGACATCATGGTGCACCTGCGCCTGGCGGCCTTCGCCGCCGGCCTGGGCGAAATCGGCTGGAGCAAGATGCTGATCACGCCGGAATTCGGCCCGGCGCTGCGCGTCGGGCTGGTGCTGACCGAACTCGAACTCGACCCGGACCCGATTTACAACGGCCCCAAACTCTGCAATAAATGCATGGCCTGTGTCAAAGCTTGTCCGGGACACGCCATCAGCGCCACCAAGAGCGTCAAAGTCACGGTGGCCGGCCACGAACTCGAATGGGGCGAAATTAACCTGGATGGCTGCGATGTCGCCTTCCGCGGCGCGGAGGAAATTCAAGACAGCGATGCCAAGGGCCGCTACATCAAGGGCAGCGACCGGTTCCGCCCGAACCATATTTCCCCGTTTTACCAGGCGCCGCCAAAGGTTTACAGCGCCGGCAAAGCAGTCTGCGGCGCCGGCGGCTGCACCCGCGCCTGCCTGGCCAGCCTGGAAGCCCGCGATGTGTTGACCCGCAAGTTCAAGCAGAAATTCCGGCGCCGGAAACCTTGGAAGATGGATTGGTCGCATTATGACCGGGAAATCGCCCAATTGCCGCCGGGTACCATCGGCATCAACACCCGGTTGGATACGGATTGAATGGCGAAAGGAGCAAAGGCACATAGGAACAAAGGGACAAAGCCGGAAATATTATCCGCGAAAGAGCACAAGGAACGCAAAGAAAAGATTTTAGCCAGAACCAAATGTTTCTCACTTGCGCTTTGCCCTGTTTCCAAAAACATGCATGTTTCCTGCTTGTCCTTCTTAGTGGCTTTGTGACTTCGTGCGAGAATATCCCGCTATCCGAACTCTTTCCGCTCCGTGTTCTCCAGCGTAGCGGGTGGTATGATTAAGGAATAATAATGAATCCAAAACTCAAAAAACATTTCGGATCGAAACCGATCGTCTGGGTGGCCGCCTGGGGCATCTCCAAACTGCGGAAACGCGGCGGGCAATATGCCGGCTCGATCAACGGCGCGGCTACCTGGTATGGCGATTGGTACGCGCGCGTCATGTCAGAGGAAACCGCCGCGAAGCTGGCGGGGCTGGGCGTCAATCTGGTGGTCCTGCCGTTTTCGCTGGGCGGCAGCGCGCGCATGGAACAAGCGGAGCATGACGATTTCGAACGCATGACCGGCCACCTGCACCAGCATGGCATTGTCTCCCTGCCCTACCTGCAATACCAGAACATCCTGCAGGAAGATTTGATCTTCGACGATACCGTCTGGGGGGTCAGGCTTGACGGCAGCCGCAAGCAATTCGCTTACTGGCGGCGCACGGCCTGCCAGTCAGCCCCGGCCTTCCGGGAGTATTTCAAGGGATTGATTGCCGCGGCGCTGCGGCGCGGCGCCGATGGCATCTGGATTGACAACACCCACCATGTGCCCTGCCGGTGCGACTTGTGCGTCAGAACATTCAAGCAATGGCTGGCCGCCAATCGGCGCGGATTGCTGGAGGAACTCCGCCTGGAGAATTTCGACCGGATTGAAATGCCGCCGCTCGCCGGCGGAACCGACCCCATTGCCCAGGCGCTGCTGGATTTCAATTGCCGGCGGAACCTGGACATCCTGACCGAGTTCAAGCGTCACATGCTGGCCATCAATCCCGGCGCGCTGTTCGCCTCCAATCCCGGCATCGGCCGCGGCAGCAGCAATTACGATCGCGGCATTGATTTGCAGCCATTCCTGGAACTGCATGACCTGATGTATCTTGAAAACAAATTTTTCCCAGGCGTCGCCGGCGGCCAGACTACCGGCAACTTCCACGGCTTCATCAGTTGCGAGGCCGCCGGCAGCATGGGCATTCCCGGGGCATGGCAGCGCCATGATTTCGACGATACCGCGGCGAAAACCGCCACCGGCATGCCGGAAACCGAGCCGGAAATCCGTCGCGTGATTTTCGAGGCCGCCGCCTGCGGCGGCGCGCCCGGCATGCTCTGGGCCATCCGCACCCGCCCGGAACACATGTGCGAAAAAACGGAAGACCTGCGGACCATGTATTTCGAGCATCCGGTGATTTATGCCGGCATGAAAAAGGCGCTGGATTTTGTCCATACCCTGCCGGTATTCGGCAATGCCAAAAATATCGCCAATGTCGCGATCCTGCATCACCGCGTCAGCCTGGCCTTGGATGCCAAAGCCGCCTGGCCGGCAATGCATGCCGTCGAAGAGCATCTGCATACTGCGGGGATGCCCTATAACGTTCTTTATTCCGAAAATTTGCTCGTACAATCCGGCGAATACAAGGCAATCATCATGCCCGACGTAACCTGCCTGAACGATGCTGATGCCGCTGCCATCAAACAGTATTTGAAAAATGGCGGTAAACTTCTGGTTCTCGGCGATTGCGGGCTTTACAACGAAAAATTACGCGAACGGATGGAATTTGCCTTGGGCGATGTTTTGGGCGTCAGCCGATTCAAACGCGGCAATGGTTTTACCTTCCATGCATGGGGCGCGGGACGATGCGCGGCTTTACCGTTGGGCGGCAGTGCCAGGATCATGATCAACAACATCATGCAAGCCGAACCCAGGAATTTCCTGCCGGCCTGGCATGACCGCCGCACGGAGATACTAAATGCCCTGGATGAATTGCTCGGCGCCGACCGGCAAATCCGGATATCGGCCCCGGCGCATACCGCCGTGACGCTGCGCCAGACGGAGTCCGGCGCTAACGCGGTTCATTTTCTGGCCTACGCGCCGCCTGCAAAAACAACGCTGGAAGCGCAAGTTCAGGCCGGCCTGGCGCGCGAAAAACATGCCGTTTGGCATACGCCGGAAGGCGGGGCGCAGCCGTTGAAACCTGCCAACATCACGGCCGGGTACAATACATACCGCCTGCCCGGATTCATGGACTACGGAGTGTTGACGGTCTAGCATGGCAATAACGGAAGATTGACCCCGGCGCATCGTTTTGGCACACTGCCGCCATGAAAGCCGTGGCGCCATGGATTTGCACCGGGCTGGCCGCCGTCCTGCTGGCGGCGGGATGCGTCCGTCCAACGGATGTCATTGATGTTTCGGCTTACGACTACCGGGACACCAGGAACCTGGTGCGCATGGTGGCCGGCGCCGCGCGCCTGCTCGAAAACGCGGGCTTGTCCGCCCTGGATGGTTTCCGGGAGCATTGCTCCCCTTCCGGCGAATATTATCTTTATGTTTACGACACGGAGGATGTCTGCCTCTACCATGCGGGCATGCCGGAACTGGTCAATCAGTGCCTGGCGGGCGTTACGGATATCGGCGGCAAATCCATTTCACGCCTGATACGGGAAGCCCTGGACAATCCCGATAATCCGCACGGCTGGGCGCATTACACATGGTGGGAACCGGGGAAATTTTACCCGGTGCCGAAGTCCTCCTGCCACTTCAGTATTCGCCTGCCCGACGGGCGCAAGGTCTACGTCGGCGGCGGATTGAACCATCCGCACGAGGAACGGGAATTTATCCGCATCGCGGTTGACACCGCGGCCAGGCTGATCCAGGCCCGGGGCGCGGACGCCCTGCCGGCCATCGCCGACCCGCTGGCCTCCTGCAATTTTCGCGATGTGCGGGTATTCGCGTTCAACGCCGGCGGACGCATGCTGATTTCACCGGTGCTGGGCGACAACCGGATCGGCCTGGATTTACGCCGCTGCGCGGACGCCTCCGGCAACCGGCCGTTCGACCGCGCGCTGAATTTGCTGGAAACCCAGCCGGCCGTCTGGCAGGCTTTCATTGACTATAACCGGGGCGAGCGCCAGCCGGTGAAAAAAACGCTTTATATCCGGCGTACGCTCTTGAATAACGAGCCGGTTTATCTGGGCGCGATCACGGACTTGCCCCATCCCCCTTGATGAACATCCGGCGGTGACTGATGAATTTTGAACCTCCGGGCGGCGAGGAACGGCAGCCGGGGAAAAAGGACGCGGGCACAGAAATATGCAAACTAATTACGAATACGGCGTCAATGAGATGCCGCCCTTGCCGCATTTGTTCGTGCTGTCATTGCAGCATGTGATGCTGATGTTCGTTTCGCTTTCCCTGCCCGTAATTTTCGCCGCCCAGATCAACGCTTCCCTGGAGGTTACCGCCGCGCTGGTGGCGTTTTCCATGCTGGCGGGCGGCATCGGCTCGATCATGCAAGCCGTCAAATGGCCGTTCCTGGGCTCGGGCTACCTCTGCCCCAATGTTTGCGGTCCGTCCTATTTCAGCCTCTCATTATCCGCGGCATGGACCGGCGGCATGCCGCTCATGCGCGGGATGACCATCCTGGCCGGACTGGTGGAAGTGGTCATGGCGCCCATCGTCCAGAAACTCAAACATGTTTTCCCGAATTACATTGTCGGGCTGGTGGTGGCGCTGGTTGGCGTGAGCGTAATAACGCCGTCGGTAACTTCGCTGTTCGGCCTGGCTTACCGGGGCGATGCGCTGGTAATTGCCGACGGGCTGGTTGGTTTTGCCACGCTGGCGGTGATGGTGCTCTGCAATGTATGGGGCAAGGGCCCGGTGAAAATATACAGTCTGCTGATCGGCATGCTGGCCGGGTGGCTGGCGGCCCTGTGCGTCTCCCCGGAAAGCCGCTTGGCCCTGCATGCCCTGCGCGGCACGGCATGGGTGGCCCTGCCGGGTATGCCCTGGGAGGCATGGGACTTGTCTTTCGACCCGCAACTGGCGCTGCCGTTCATCGTCATCGGCATCAGCGGCTCGCTGAAGTCTTTCGGCAACCTGCTTGCCGCCCAACACATTTCGGAGCCGGAATTAAAACGTCCGAATTTCAAGCCATTGCGCAACGGTCTGATGGCGGACGGCCTTTCAACCATGCTGGCCGGCGCGCTCGGCGGAATGGCGGTGGACACATCCTCCAGCAATGTCGGCCTGGCGGCATCCACCAGGGTGTTAAGCCGCTGGCTGGGAATGGCCGCCGGCGTCATCTTCATCCTGCTGGCCTTTTCGCCGCGCCTGACCATGTTTTTTTCGCTGATGCCGCAGCCGGTGCTGGGCGCATCCATTATCTTCGCCGCCTGCTTCATGATTGTCATCGGCCTGCAACAGATGTTTGAAGAGCCATGGGAAACGCGGCGGACTTTTGTCGTGGGCATCGCCCTGTTCCTCGGCTTGAGCACGGCTTTCCAACCGGGCTTGTATGCCCGGGCGCCGCACATCATCCAGGCCTTTTTCACCGACCCGCTGCCCACGGCCACGATCCTGGCCGTGCTGATCCACCAACTGGTCAACCTCGACCGCACCTGCGGAGAACTGGCGCGGCGCGTCCGGCCGTTCAACGGCCGCCAGCATGACAACCGATCGTGAATAGCATGAAAACACCGCACTATCCTCGCGCCGCCGTCGGCATGCCCGCGTACTCCGGATGCATCATTGATTGCCACATCCACCCCGCGCTGGAAACCGGCCCGGCCTTGAATTGGTTCGGTCCGGTCGGCGGCTTTGCCCGCCAGGTTGCCGACCTGCGCCGCGCCGGCATTTCCCGGGCCTGCGGGGCGCCCATCACGCGGGGCGCGCCGGACACATTCGCCGCCATCCGGCGCCTGAACAACCAGGCCTTGCGGTTGCGCGACCGGTTTCCGGATTTTTACACCCCCGGCATCCAGGTCCACCCGCATTTCCCCGCGGAATCATGCCGTGAAATCGAACGGTGCTGCGGACGGGAAGGCGTGCGGTGGATCGGCGAACTGGCCGGCTACATCATGGGCTACGGCGACGATTACGCCTCGGAAGCCGCCTTGACGGTAATGCGCGCGGCGGCGGCGCATGGCGCCGCGGTCAACCTGCACTGCAACGATCTGAACACGCTCGACCGGCTATGTACAATTCTGCCCGGCCTGAAAATCGTATTGGCTCATCCGGGCGGCGGCAAGCAGGATATCCTGGCGCGGCTGGCCATGGTGGCCCGCCATGCGAACCTGCACCTGGATATTTCCGGTTCGGGCATTGACCGGCTGGGTTTGCTCCGCCATGCGACGGACCTGGCCGGCAGCGGCAAATTGCTTTTCGGGACGGATTATCCAGTCAACAACCCGGCGGTTTACGTGCATGGCGCGCTTTACGAACGCCTGACCGGCGCCGAGCGCGCGGCTTTGTTTGCCGGCAATTTTCTACGCCTGACGGATGAGGCTGTGCCGGAAAAATGCGATGGGAGAGCAACGCGCCGTGGTGCCGGAGGAGGGAGTTGAACCCTCATGGTGTTGCCACCGCTGGATTTTGAGTCCAGTGCGTCTGCCATTTCGCCACCCCGGCGGATTGCGTCAAAACTGGGGTTTACGGTATACTAAACACCCGGTGTTTACAAGCAGAAATTTGCCGGCGGGGGATTCCCGGGGGTATACGGCTGCGTCATTGGGCGGCATTATACTTGACGGATGCCTCCGCTACCGGCTAGTATAAGTTCGTTTGTATCCCTGAAGCCATACCGGCGGGCCGGGCCCGTCCGGGCCGGAGGTGCTGGATGTTCAACAACAACCTGGTTTTATTGGCAATCCCCGTGGCGCTGGCCATTGCCCTGTGGGCGGCATACCGCTTGCTGGAACGGAAATAACTGTGTCCGCCACTCCCTACGAACTGATCGCCACCCCCGCGCAATTGCGAATGGCTTTGCCCCTGCTGGAATCCGCGCCCTCCCTGGCGCTGGACATGGAGATGGAAAACCATTGCCATCTTTACGGCCTGCATATTGCCTTGATTCAACTATCCACCCCGGACAACCGGCACTACATCATTGATCCGCTCGCGGGGATTGAACCGCAGCCGCTCGGCGAAATTTTCAGCGATCCGGAGCGCCAGTTGATTCTCCATGACGCCGATTTCGACCGCCGGGCGGCGCACCACGTTTTCGGCTGGAAACTGCACGGGGTATTCGACACCAAAATCGCGGCGCAATTGTGCGGCCACCGCAAATTCGGGCTGGGCAATCTGCTGTCGGAATATTTTAACGTCTCCACCAACAAGCGCTTCCAAACCATGAACTGGATGAAGCGGCCCATCCCCGAAGCAGCCCTGGCTTACGCGGCCGGCGACACGGCGCACCTGCATGCCTTGCGCGATAAATTATCGGCGCGCCTGGCCGAACTGGGGCGCGCGGCCTGGGCGGAGGAGGAATTTGACTTTGCGGAACGCCGGGAAATACAGGCGCCCGTTGCGCCCGCGCATCACCGCATGAAACGCAGCGCGCTGCTTAATCCCCGGCAACTGGCCGTGCTGGGCGCCCTCTCGGAATTCCGCGACAAACTGGCGCGCCAGGTTAACCGGCCGCTGCATTTCATCATGCGCAATGAAATTCTGCTGGAACTGGCGGCGCGCACGCAACTTGACCTGGAATATCTCCGCGGATTGCGCGGCGTGCATCCCGTCCTGCGCCAGTCCCATAACCCGGAAAAACTGCTGGCCGCCTGGCGCGCCGGGCAACAGGCGCGGGAGGAACAGCATCCCACCCGGGCGCGCCGGCCGCGTTCGGCGCCGAACTACAAAACACGCTTAAAAAACATGCAGCAATGGCGCGCGGCCATGGCGGAAAAATTCGACTTGGAACCATACCTGCTGCTGGATAACGATGTGCTCGGCTGGTGCGCCAACCATCCCCGGCAGACGCCAGCGCCGGAAATTGCCGCGCTCGTGCGGCGCTGGCAACGCGCGGTCAGTTGGCCCGGATTCGCGGAAAAATTCGGAATTGCTGCTCCCTTGCCCGACTAAACCAGCGGCCGCAGCAGGTTATACTTGTAAAGAATCCGCACCATTTCCACATCCAGGGCATGCCCGGACTTGTAGGAAATGACCTGCGCGGCCAGGCGCCCGTCCTCAATCAGCGCCAGCGCGGCCAGCAAATCCAGCGTGGCGCGGTGCCAGACCGCCTCCAGCGACTTGCCCGCATGCAGCATTTTCGGCTCATTCATGTACCGGCGCTTGCCGGCGATCAGGATGTTGCTGTCCGTGTAGCCCAGGTTGCGGATATCGGCGAACATTTTGCCGATGGTGTGGCAGTACAACTTCATGCCGGCGGTGGTATTGGTGCGCGCCGGGGCGCCCTGTCGGAAGATTTGCCGGTTCAAGTTGAAGCGCAGACGCTGCCGGCCGATGGCGTTGGGAAAATCCGTCGCGCAATCCACCCGCAGTTCGGGGGCGGCGGCCGGCAATAAAGTCAGGAAACTGCCGTTGCCGCCGCCGACCGTCACCGGTTCAGACACCGTCAGCCAAGCCGCCGGCTCAGTGGAAACGGCCGTGCCGGCCGCTTCCAAGGCCTCCACCAGGTCCAGGCTGCCCCGGTCAAACAGGGGCGGATCGCCCGAATCCACGCGGATCACCAGGTTGTCAATCTGCATGCCCACCCGCAGCGCAATGATATGCTCAACCATGCGCATGTAATTATGAGGCGAACCGCTGCGCAGCACGATGTTGCGCGCGGTAGTCCAGACATTGCGGACGGACACCCGGATCGGCAGCGACCCCGGCAGGTCGCGCCGCTCGAACCACCAGCCCGGCCGGCGGGACGGCTCAAAAACCAGGGTGCGCTGTTCCTTGCCAAAAAAAGTGCCCGGGCCGCTGACGGATTGACTGCCGGCAATCGTGGTCTGGCATGATTGCGACTTGTCGGGCGGCGCGGAAGAAAGGTCCAAATCCACCGGCTGCCGCGCCCATTTGTCATAAGCGCGCCGGATGTCGTCCATCATCCCATGCAAAACCAACCCAAACGGTTCATCGGGCATAATGCAGTTCCTTGAGTCTCTTTCAAAAGTCTTCAGCGTCCGGCGGCCGGTATTTTATGGCAACGCAAAGCGTTGATGAATTCTGACTCCTGAATCCTGAATTCTTTCAAAACGTTAGTTTTGAAATTTGCTTCCTTATCAAACGCGGCGCACCAGCGGCGGGTCGTAGTCTGCCGGCGGAATGAAACCAAGCAACGCCAGGCAGGTAGCCGCCAGGCTGCTGATTCCCAGCCCCTGTCGGTCCGCTAGCCGCCAAGGGCTGTCGGGCGCGGGATCAAAAACATGCACCGGCACGGGGTTGAGCGAATGGCTGGTCTTGGCCTTGGGCCGGCCAGTGTCCGGGTTAAGGATCACCGCGCCTGTTTTATCGTGCTCGTACATGTCGTCGGCATTGCCGTGATCGGCGGAAACCACCAGGAGTCCCCGGGCGGCGCGCACGGCATCCAGCAGCCGCGCCAGGCAGAGATCCACGGTCTCCACCGCAATCTGGGCGGCCTGGTAAACGCCGGTATGTCCCACCATGTCGCCGTTGGGATAATTCAACCTGATGAAAGGATACTTGTTGGCGGCGATTTCAGCCGCCACGCGGTCGGTGATCTCGGCGGCTTTCATCCAGGGCCGCTGTTCAAAAGGAACGCGGTCGGATGGAATTTCCACGTATTCTTCCAGGGCTTCGTCAAATTTGCCGGAGCGGTTGCCGTTGAAGAAATAGGTCACATGGCCGAACTTCTGGGTTTCGCTGATCGCCAACTGGCGGACCCCGGCGCGGCACAGCAACTCGCCCATGGTGCGGCTGATCGCCGGCGGGCTTACCAGGTAGGACTTGGGAATTTGCAGGTCGCCGTCATACTGCATCATGCCGGCATACCGCACCTGGGGGCGGCGGCCGCGGTCAAATTCCTGAAAATCATCCTCCTCAAAAGCGCGGCTGATTTCAATCCCGCGATCGCCGCGGAAGTTGAAGAAAATCACGCTGTCATGATCCTCGATCGGGCCTACCGGCCGATCGTTCCCGGCGATGACAAACGGCGGCAGGTCCTGGTCAATCACCCCCGGATGAGTCTGGCGATGCGCCAGGATCGCCGCGCGCGCCGAAGGGAACTGCGGACCCCGGGCATGCACGTGAGTCTCCCACCCCAGCCGGACCATCTCCCAGTCGGCATTATAGCGGTCCATGGTAATCCGCATGCGTCCGCCGCCGGAGGCAATGCGGTAATCCACGCCGCCGGTATTGAGTTCCGCCAGAAATTGCTCGAACGGATCAACATAATCCAGGGCGGAAGTCTCCCCGACATCGCGGCCGTCCAGCAGGATATGCACCCGCGCGCGGCGGACGCCCTCCTGGCGGGCCTGGCGCAGCATGGCGCGCAAATGGTCAAGATGGCTGTGAACGTTGCCGTCGGAAAACAAGCCGATAAAATGCAGGGTGGACTTGCGGGCGAGGCAGTTGTCAATCAAACCGCGCCAGACTTTGCCGCGGTACAGGTCGCCCGATTCAATGGCGGCATTCACCAGCATCGCGCCCTGGTCGAAGACGCGGCCGCATCCGATGGCGTTATGGCCGACTTCGCTGTTGCCCATGTCGCCGTCGGAGGGCAAGCCGACCGCGCGCCCGTGGGCTTTCAGCCGGCTGGTGAGAGCGTGCTGCGCCAGCCAATCCAGTTGGGGGGTCAAGGCCGTGCGCACGGCATCGCCCGCGGGATATTTACCGATGCCCACGCCGTCCATGATTGCCAGCACCACCGGGCCCTGCGGTCGGGGCGCGCCGGATTTTTTCAACATTTCCATATCGCTCTCTCCTGCCATGCTTTTAAAAACTGAG
>JAXGSX010000024.1:0-20663 GCA_040775225.1 Kiritimatiellia bacterium
GCGCAGGCCATCAGGCAGCGTCCGTTGCCGGCGCGCACCAGGGCGCACAGATCGGCAAACGAAATGTTGATCACACCGCGCCGAGCCAGCATGCGCCACAGCGCCTGCAGGCAATCGCAGAGGAAGGCATGCGCGTCATGGAACAGGCTTTCCAGGGCGGTGTCGGCCGGCGCTTTAGACAACAGGCGGCGGTTGGGCAGGCAGATGACGCCGTCCGCCGCCTCCTGCAAGGCCAGCAACCCCTGCGCGGCCTGGTCCTGGCGGCGGCGGCTTTCGCAGTCGAAAGGGAGCATGGCCAGGGCCAGCGTCAAAGCGCCGCACTTGCGCGCTTCGGCCATGATCAGCGGGGCCGCGCCCGTGCCGGTTCCGCCGCCCAGGCCCGCCGTCAGCAAAACCAGTTTCGCCTTTTCCAGCCAGGGCCGCAAGCCGGGCAAATCATCCTCCATGGCCCGCTGGCCCATGCGGGGATCGCCGCCCGCGCCCATGCCATGCAGATGCCGCTCGCCGATCTGCAGGAAATGGACGCCGGCATCCGCCGGCATCTCCCGCGCTTCCGTGTTGACGGCCAGCAAAGGCGGATGTTCCGGGCAGGCGGCGTCAAGCGCCAGCAAGGCCTCGCAGCCGCAGTCCCCCGCTCCGACAATCAACATGGCCGGCATATCCATGTTTCACCGTCCCATCCAGCGCGCCATTTTCTCCCAAAAACCCGGCGTCGGCGCGCGGCGCGCGTTTTTGATCGCATAACGAATCATGCCCAGCGGTGCGGCATATTCCGGCCCTTCGTAAGCATTGGCCATGCCGCTGAAATTCTTGGGTTTGCCGACGGAACAGGGCAAGTCAAACACGCGCTCGGCCACTCCGGCAATGCCCTTCAGATGCGCGCTGCCGCCGGCCAGCACCACCCCCGCGCCCAGTCCCTGCAACAGCCCCCGGACATCCAGATTGCGCCGGATAATTTCAAACAACTCGGTCACCCGCGCATTGATAATGGTGTAAAGATCGGCGGCGGCTATGGAGCAGGCGGCAAACCCGCCTTCCGCATGAATCGTGATCCGCTGGAACGGGGCCCCGGAATGGAGCAGTTGCGCCGTGCCGGACTCTTTTTTCAAAGCTTCGGCCCGCTTCATGGGCAGGTTGAATCCCAGGGCAATGTCGTTGGTCACGTGATCGCCGCCCACCGCCAGCACGCCGACATCGGCGATGATGCCGTCATGGTAAACCAGGTAACTGCTGGTGCCCGCGCCCAGGTCGATGACCAGCGCCCCGCATTCCTTCTGTTCCGGCGTCAATGTGGCCAGCGCCGAGCACAAGCCGCTGCAGGCGAGGTCGGCGACTTCCAGCCCGACCGATTGCGCCGCCTTGACAAACTGGCTGAGCAGATTCCGCAAGCCGTGCACAATCAACATGTCGAGCGACAGGCGGCTGCCCTGCATCTTTTCCGGATTGACGATTCCGGCCTGGCTGTCCACCGTGTATTTCTGGGCGATGGAGTGCAGCACTTCGCGGTCATGCGGAAGATTGATCGTGCGGGCGATATGCATCACCTCGTTGATATCATCTTCCGCCACGCCGCGCAGCGCGTCAAACACCGGCACGCTCCCGGGATTAACCGTGCTTTGAATATGCCCGCCCGCGACCACCAGGTTAACCGCGCGGATATCCACCCCGCCGCTTTCCTCGGCGCCGCGAACGGCCAGGCGGACGCATTCCGCCGCTTTTTCCAGGTCAATCACGATGCCCTTGCGGACGCCGCAGGATGGACACTGGCCCAATCCGGTGACGAGGATGTTGCCGTCCTCGCGCGCTTCGCCCACCAGCGCGCATATTTTCGATGTCCCGATTTCCAACGCCACGATCGGCGGAAACGACATAACCACTCCATTGCTACTGAGCCGGGAAATTATTTTCCAGCGTCATATCCAAAGTATTAAACGCGCGTCCCTGGCGCTTGATATCGGCCAGCCGCAGCAATTTCTGCTCCAGGTACTGGCGCGACAAGCTTGAGCGCGTCTGCATCTGCCGCCAGGCCAGGCGAACTTCCGTGTCGTCGGCCAGCATCAAATTCAATTCATCCGGGGCGCGCAAATCCACCCGCATAATCGTCACGTAGCGCCCCGCGGCCGTGTCATTGCAGACGCTTAAAACGTCCAGCGCCAACATCACCCGCGTGCCGGCCAGGTTCATACCCGGCCGCGCGATTGCCAGTTCATGCCCGGTAATCCAGGGCAGACGGCGGCCGGCGTCCACGCCGCCCAACACCCGCCCTTCGGCGTCCAGGGCCAGGGTATAACCTTCCATTTTCAAACGCGCCAGCGCTACCCGTTCCCGCGCCCGCACCAGCAACTGGCTTGGCAGCCGGCGCGACAGTTCCACATCCTTGAGTTTCGGAAGTTTGGCGAGCAACAGGCGGCGGGCGTCCGGCAGGGCGGCGGCAAAAAGGTTGTCGCCGGCGCGGAACGGTAAAAACGCGAGAATATCCGCCCGCGCAACCTCTATGCCGGGGCATTCCACGCGGATGTCGCGGACGGCGAAAAAGCGATTCTCCCAGAACAGCGCGCCGCTGATCACTTGAAAAGTCATCCAGATGACCGCCAGGCCGGCGCCAAGCGCCAGCGCTGAAATGGCGGCCGCGACGGCCTTCCGCCAATTCCAGGAGCGCCCGCCGCCACGCCGCATTTTAACTTCCAGGATCGAAGGCCGCTCCGGCGCCGCGCGGCGCCGCGCGGTCCGGCGATCCCTGGCTGATTTTTTGTCCCGGTTATAAAACATCGCCGCCCTGCTCCATCATTTCATCCCACCGGCGCGAGCGCGCCGGCCAGCGCCAATTCCGTAATCTGCCGGCATAAATCCGCAAAGGGCATGCCTGCCGCGGCGGCGGCCTTGGGCAGCAAACTGGTTTCGGTAAAGCCGGGAATAGTGTTCAACTCCAGCACGAACAAAGCGCCGTCTTCGCGCATGCGGAAATCCACCCGCCCGAACCCGCGTCCGCCCAGCGCCTGAAAAGTCTGCATGGCCAAGGACCGGCAACGCCGGGCGATTGAATCCGGCAGCGGAGCGGGCGCCAGGTATTCCGTCACGCCCCGGGTATACTTGGCGCGGTAATCGTAGTTGCTGTCGGGCGCCCGGATTTCGATCACCGGCAAGGCCTGTCCGCCCACAATTCCCACCGTCAATTCGCGGCCCGGGACGAACTCCTCGACCATGACTTCGCCGTTATAAATCATAGCTTCCGCCAGCGCGGCCGGCCAGTCCGATTCCCGCAAAACCCGGTGGACGCCGAAACTCGATCCCTGGCGCGGCGGTTTAACCACCGCCGGCAGGCGCATGTTCCGCCGCCCGCCGGGCCGGAGCACCTCGTAATCCGGCGTCGGCAAGCCGTTGGCCAGCAGGACTTGCTTGGAAAGAATCTTGTCGAAGGCCAGCCGGCTGGCGGTTGGACCGGAACCGGTGTAAGCCACCCCCAGCGCCTCCAGCCGTTCCTGCACGGCGCCATCCTCGCCGTACTCTCCATGCAGCGCGATGAATACCGCCTGCAGGTCCTCCGGCAATGCCAGTTCCGGCCCGGTGACATCCACCTCGACAACCTTGTAGCCGGCCTGGCGCAGGCCGCGCGCCACCGCCGCGCCGGAACGCAGCGACACTTCGCGTTCCCGTGAAAAACCGCCCATTAAAACCGCAATTGTATCTCCCATATCAATCACAGTATACTATCTCGGGTGCAAGCTCAATATTAAAACCGGAATATACTCTTTTTTTCATGATTTCGATCAGCGCCCGGATATCCGACGCCGTGGTCCCGGGGTTCGCCGTAATCACATTGGCATGGGTTGCCGCCACGCTGGCGCCGCCTACGGCCAGGCCCTTGCAGCCGGCAGCCTCAAGCAGGCGTCCGGCGTAATCGCCCGGCGGGTTGCGGAACACCGAGCCGGCCGAAGCGCCCCATTGCATTTGGCGGCGGCGTTCGCCGATTTCCGCCAGGCGCCGGCGTATGGCCGCGGGATCGTCAGGCTCAACCTGCAATACCGCCCCGACCGCCAATTGCGCTTTCAGTCCCCGGCAGGTCCGGTAGCCAAACCCCAGTTCCGCCCCCGTCAGCTCATTGGCCGCGCCGTTCCGTCCTAAACACTGCGCCGACAGCACGCGCGGCCCGATGGCTGCGCCCCAGGCGCCGGCATTCATGCGGATGGCGCCGCCCAGCGTGCCGGGTATCCCGCGCAGAAATTCCAAACCGCCCAGGCCTTGCGCCGCACACCAGGCGGTTAATGCCTGCAGGCGGACGCCGGCGCCCGCCTCCAAACGATCCGATCCCAATCGGCGTATCCGCCGGAAATCACCGCCCGCCAGACGCACTACCAGCCCGCGGACGCCCAAATCGCCGGCCAGCACATTGCTGCCGGCGCCGAGGAAGGTTACCGGAATTCCAGCGCCGGCCGCCCAGCGCAATGCCGCTGCCGCATCCGGCAGGCTGCCCGCATCCATGATAATATCCGCCGGCCCGCCCACGCGCCAGGTGGTGCAGGCCGACAGGGGCTGCCATGCCTGCCAGCGCGTAGCGACGCTCAAATCCAGTTTAGTCAGCTCGGTGCTCCAACGGGGCACGGGATTTAATTCGGATAGCGGCCGGCCGGGAGCCAGTGCCGCCGCGGCCCATTCTGCCAGGCGCGCCACATCGCCCGCACCCGCCACCAGCAAATCGTCGCCGGGCGCCAGGATGCGCCGCAGATACTCCCATATCGCGGGCAATTCAGCCGCCACCACCCGCGGCGGCGCCGCGGGGGAACGCCGGAAAGCGGCGTACAAATCCCAAACCGTGCCCCCTTCTTCAGCCGGCTCGGATGCCGCATAAACCGGCGCCAGGAGCAATTCATCCACGCCGGCCAACGCCCCCGGAAAAGCCGGGGCCAGGGCGCGGGTGCGGGTATAACGATGCGGTTGAAATACTGCCAGACGCCGCCGGCGTTTGACGCCCGGGTCGCCCGGGGAACGAGGCAGACCGCAGAACACGCCGACAGTCGCCGCCAGTTCCGTGGGATGATGGGCGTAATCCGAAAACACGCGGAGGCCGCCGCCGGTTGCTACCGTTTCGAAACGCCGTCTGACCGGCACAAAATTTGCCAGGGCGCGCGCAGCTTCAGCCGGGGCGCAGCCCAGCGCCCGGGCGGCGGCGCAGGCGGCCAGGGCATTCAAAGCGTTGTGGCGTCCCGCCACCGGCAGCGCCAGTTCCATGTCCGGCGCTGCCGGCCAGCGCACCCGCAGCCGGATGGATTGGCCGTCATCGCGCAAATCGCTGCCGCGCACCGCCGCGCCGTCGGAAAAACCGTAACCGATAGCGCCGGGGACGGCGCCGCCCAGGGCTGCCGCTTCGGGATCGTCGGCGCAGTAAATCACACGGCGGCGCGTGCGCGTCAAAACCGCGGCAAAACATCGGCGCAATGCTTCCATGCCGGCATAGTGCTCGGCATGATCATACTCCACGTTGGTCAAAACCGTTACGTCGGGCGCATATTCCGCAAGCGTCCCATCGCTTTCATCGGCTTCGACCACGCAAATCCGCGCGCCATCTCCCCGGCCGGCGACGCCATCCAGCGCGGGGCAATCGCCGCCGATGCACCAGGCCGGCGCCAGGCCGCATTGCCGGAGGATTTGCGTCAGCATGGCTGCCGTGGTCGTTTTGCCGTGGGTGCCGCAGACCGCCGCGGAGGTCCAGTCCCGCAGCCAGGCGGCGAGGACCGCGCCGCGCTGAAAAACCGGCAGACCCGCCGCCTGCGCGGCGCGTAATTCAGGAAGCGCAGCCGGCACGGCGGTGCTGCGCATCACCCAATCAACGCCGGCCAGATGCGCGGCGGAGTGTCCCGCGAAAACCTGCACGCCCTGCGCCGCCAGCCAATCGGACAGGCGGCCGCCCCGGACGGCATCGCAGCCGCTGACCCGCCAACCATCGCGCCGCAACTGGAAAGCCAGCCCGGCCATTCCGACGCCGCAGATGCCCAGGCAATGCACATGCCCGCGGGGTTGCGCCAGCAGGCGCGCCGGCGCGGCCTTCTCGCCGTGCTGATGACTTCCTGGGTCCATTGCTACTCCTCGGATCGGCCCATCAGACTGATCCCTCTGATCCGGCCTTTTCCACGGCGCGGCGCCGCGCCACAGCCAGCACCAGGTCCGCCACGCGTTCCGCGGCGTCCGGCAAGGCGCGCGCGGCGGCCGCCGCGCGCATCCGCTCGAGGCGCGCCGGCTGGTCCATGGCCCGGCTGATATAATCCGCCAACGCGGCGCTGGTGGCGCCGGCCTCCAGCAGCATGTCTGCGGCGCCGTACTGATGCATGGCCGCCGCATTGGCCGCCTGGTGTCCGTTTACGGCATAAGGATACGGCACGAGCAGCGCCGGCACGGCAAATTGCAGCAATTCGGCGCAAGTTGCCGCTCCCGCGCGGCACACGGCCAGGTTAGTCCGGCGATAGGCCTGCGGCATATCGTGTAAAAAGGGATAAACCGCCGCGCGCAACCCGCTACTTTGACGGTAAAGTTGCGATACCCGCGGCGCATCCGCAGCGCCCGCGAGGTGGATCACCTGCAGGCGGCGTCCCTGCTGCCGGAGTTGCCGCACGGCGGCGGGAGCCAGTTCGTTCAAGCGGCGGGCGCCGGCGCTGCCGCCCATGACCAGCAGGGTGAAAATTTCCGGCCCCAGCGCTTCCAATTGCGGATCCGGCGCAACATCCGCCTTGTGCGGACGCAGGGGAATCCCGGTCAGTTCCAGGCGCGGATGGCGCAAATGCACGCGCGCCTCATCGAAACCCAAGGCCACCGCCCGGGCCCAGCGCGCCAGCCAGCGGACCGCCCGGCCGGGAATGACGTTAGCCTCATGCAGCACCACCGGCACGCCCAGGGAATGCGCGGCCCAGACCGGCCCGCCGGAAGCGTAGCTGCCCATCGCCAACAAAGCATCCGGCGGCGCGGCGCGCATCAAGCCGCGCCATCGGCGGCAGGCTTGCAACATGCGCCAGGCCGCCGCCAGCGCCGCGGCCGGATTGCGTCCGCTCAATCCGCGGGCCGGCACGGTCATAACCGGCCCGTCCCATCCGGCCAGCGCGGTGTGTTCGACATTTTTGCCGGCCAGCAAAATGGTCACATCGGCGCCGCGGCGGCGCAGCGCGCCGGCCGCCGCCAACCCCGGGAAAATATGACCGCCGGTACCGCCGCAAGCCACCATAATCCGCATGCGTTTACCCCACAATCACGCGGCGCGCGGCGGCGGCTGGCGTCCCAGCCGCCGCAGCACTTCCAGCATATCAATCCAGACATCTTTTGTGGCGGCGGGGTTGCGCAGCAGGTAGGAAGGATGGTAAGTCGGCATAAGCGGAATGCCGTTGAATTCGAGCCAATGGCCGCGGGCGCGGCTGATCCTGAACTCGGGGCCGGGTTGCAGCAATCCTTCCACCGCGGTGGCGCCCAGCGCGACAATGACCTTGGGGCGCAACACCTCAATCTGCGATCGGAGGAAAGGCAGGCATACCTGCATCTCCTCCGGTTCCGGCTTGCGGTTATGGGGCGGCCGGCATTTGAGGATGTTGCCGATAAACACCTGGTCGCGCGTAAAACCCATAGCCTCGATCATGCGGGTAAGCAATTGCCCGGCGCGGCCGACAAACGCCTCGCCCCGCAAGTCTTCGTCCTCCCCCGGCGCTTCGCCGACGAACATCAACTCGGGACGGACATTGCCCTGGCCGGGCACGGTATTATGCCGGGTGCGATGGAGGGCGCAGCGCCCGCAACGGGCGATTTCCGCCGCCAGCCGGGCCAGCGCCGCCTTAGCATCCTCGTCGGGCGCGGCGGGCGCCGGACGGCGCCGGGCGCGATGGATTTCCCTGATCCCGCATTCCTGCAAATCCGCGACATGTTCCGCCAGGTTGTCCAGCAGTCCGGCCAGCTCGGCGGGCGGCGCGTCATCCGGTGGCTTCATAATTCCGCCTCTTGCGCAGGCTGACAAACATCGGCCCGAAAACCACATAAACCACTCCCAGCATCAACATAATCATCGCCGCCGCCGGCGCCAGGCGCAGATCGCGCAAAAACAGCATCGCCACCAGCGCGGCGCATGGCACGAAAATCCCCAGCGCCTTGGTCGGCTTGGGATAATGCACGTTCGAAACCTGCAAGGTAATCATCGCCACCACGCCCGTCAGGAAGACCAGCGCCACCGGCCCCTGCCTCAACTGGAAATATTCCCCCAAAACTCCGGTTTTCTCCAGGAACACGAAAATCGCCACCCAACCGGCGCTGGCCGTGATGGGCAATCCGCAATAGCCGCCCTGGCCGCGCAGGGGATCCTTGACCTTGAAACGCGCCAGCCGGATGACGCCGGAGAGCACGACCATGGCCGTCATCAGGACGCGCCAGCCGATGAAAGACTGGAGGGATACCTGGTAGATCAGGATCGCCGGCGCCAGGCCGAAGGCGGTCATGTCCACATACGTATCCAACTCGGCGCCGAACGGGCTGGTGCCCTTGATGCGCCGCGCCAGGTTGCCGTCCAGTCCGTCCAGGATCATCGCCAGCATGATGAATTGCGCGGAGAGCATGAAGTGCGCTTCGCCTTCCAGGGCCAGCAGCATGCTGAAAAAACCGCAGAGCATAGCGGAGAGCGTCACCGCGGTGGGCAACAATTGGCGCCAAGTCATAAACAACCTTTCGATTTACGGAGATAGCGGAAAGCAAGCGGCAATCGCATCGGTACTTCTTGTTTTTCAAGCGGCATGGATATCAGGATGCAAACCATCATGTCAAGCGCAAAGCTCCCGGCGGCAGGCATTATTCCTCCGGCGCTGCGGGCGGCAGGGACACGGCCGGCGGCATGGCATCCCCGACGGCCTTGTCCCGCCAGCGTCCGGTCAGGGCGGCGGCTTCCTCGCGGGTGCGCGCCACGCTCGGTGTAACAAAAATCAGCAGGTTGGTGCGTTCGACGCCCTTGACCGAATGCCGGAAAATCCAGCCCAGGAGCGGGATTGACCCCAAGAACGGCACCCGCCGTTCCTTTTCCACATTATCCTCGCGGATCAGGCCGCTGATCACAATCGTTTCGCCGCTGGGCACGGTCAAGGTGGTGGTCACCTCCCGGCGGGCGATCGTCGGGGTGAATGCCTTGCCGTCGGTGGTGGCCTCCAGCACGGCTTCAATGCTGGGATTCAGGCGCATGCATACCTCGCCGTCAGGATTGACCTGGGGCGTCACTTTCAACTTGATCCCCACGTCAATGCGGTCAATGTTTTCGATCACATCGCGCGCGGTGCCGGAACCGCCTTCAATGGTGGATTTCAGGATGGGAATGTTTTTGCCGATGGTAACGCTGGCCTCCTGGTTGTTCTGCGCCCATAACGGCACGTTGGACAGGATTTTGAAATTCGATTCGTATTTCAGCGCGTTGACATTCATCAGGAAGGGAAAACGCGGCACGACATTGCCGTTGGCGTCGGTGTAGCTGCCATTGGCCAGGCCGAAAGTCAGCCCCTGCGGCACCACGCCCTGCACTACTTCCGCCAGAAGCCGGTCCTCGCCTTCATTAACGCGGGAACCGCCGACGATGACCGTCGAGTCCTGTTCCGGCGAGGCGGAGGACAGGAACTCCGCGCCGTAATCATGGCCGTCGCCAAGGGTCAATTCGGCGATCATGACCTCCACCAGCACCTGGGGCGGCGGCAGGTCCAGTTTTTCAACTAGCTGCCGGACCATTTCAAAATCCTGCGGCGCGGCATCCACCATCAGCGCATTGTTGGCCAGGTTGGCTTCGATGGCGATGATCGAGCGGTCGGCGTTTTTCTCGGCATTGCGCGCCAGCAGCGCGGTCAGGCTCTTGGCGGCGTCTTCCGCGGAAAGATATTTCAAAAAGATCGCCTGTAAATGGCCGGTGAGCGCCCGGGGTTCCACGTCCAGGCGGGCAATCAAATCCTTGATTTCGGCGACCTGCGCCGGAGTCCCGGCCAGGATCAGGCTGTTGGAATGCGGCGCGGCCACGACCACGGCCTCGGACAGCGCCGCGCCACCGCCCTCGCTGCGCGCCAGGCGCTGCCGGATGCGCTCGCCCTCGGTGTCGGCCCGGGCGCGGAGTCCGCTGATCGCCTGGTTCAATTCATCCGCCATGTTGCGGGCGACAGCGTGTTGCAGGGCATAGAGTTCGGTCACGCGCGCGGCGCCCGGCTGGTCAATCTGGGCGATGACGGCCTCCAGGCGGCGGATGTTGTCCGCCGTGTCGGTCACCACCAGGTGGTTGGTGGTCTCCAGCGCCGCCAGCGCGCCGCTCTTACCGCCGTCCACCATCGGTTCGAGCATGCGGCGCAGTTCCGCGGCGCCGACATGTTCAAGTTTGATGACCTTGGTCACCAGGGCGCCGCCGGTAGGCGGCGCATCCGGCGGCAGCACCGGCGCCGCGGGGATGGGGCGCGGCGCCCGCGCCACCACCCGGCAGACGCCGTCCTGCTCGAGCACCGCGTAGCCGGCGGCCTCCAGCACGGCCAGCAGCAGCGGATAAACTTCCGCGGCGGGGATTTGCGCGGGGGTGACCACCGTCACCTTGCCTTCCACCGCCGGATCAACGACGAACCGCCGCCCGGTGATGTCGCCCGCCAGCTTGATCAGGAAGCGCACGTCCACCTGGTCGAAATTGAAATTGACGAATGTGCCCTCTCCGCCGGCGGCGGGCGCTGCCGGCGGCGACTCGGCGCGCGACAGTGTCAGCAGACAGCAGGCTGCGGCAAGGCAGACATACGGCATGTAAAAAAAACGATGCATCAGCGGGCGATTCCCCGTTCCGAAGCCTCGATAAACGCCAGCAAGTGCTGCACTTCCGGCGTCAGCGTCGCGTTTTGCCTGATTTTTTCCAATGCCTGGCGCGTGTTGAAATTTTCGCGGTATAAAATTTTGTAGGCCGTTTTCAGATGCTGGCGCGATTCTTCGGACACCCCGCGCCGCTGGAGGCCGACGGAATTGACGCCGTGCACGGCCGCGGGATTGCCGTCGGCCATCATGTACGGGGGGATATCCTGCGTGGCCTTGGAACAGCCGCCCATGATGGACATGCGGCCAATGCGCACAAACTGGTGCACGCCGCACAAGCCGCCGATCACGGCGAAATCCTCAACCGTCACATGGCCGGCCAGGGTGCCGGCATTGGAAATGATCACGCCGTTGCCCACGGTGCATTGATGCGCCACGTGCGAATAGGCCATGATATGGCACCCCTCGCCCACCCGCGTCACGTCGCCCTCGCTGGTGCCGGAGTTGACGGTGACGTATTCCCGCAGCGTCGTGCGCGCGCCGATTTCCACGAAGGTTTTCCCGCCCTGGAATTTCAGGTCCTGCGTCTGCGAGCCGATGCTGGCGAACGGGAAGATGACGCAATCCGGGCCGATCGTCGTATGCCCGTCCAGGAAAACATGCGGCATGACGCGCGTCCGCGCGCCCAGCCGCACATGGGGCCCAACGATCGCATAAGCGCCGACTTCCACGCCGGCATCCAGTTCCGCCCCGGCTTCGATCACCGCGGTGGGATGAATCTGAGTCATGCCCCCGCCTTTTCCGTGGTAAACATGAACATCAATTCGGCTTCGGAAGCCAGTTGGCCGTCCACCAGCACTCGGCCCTGCACGCGCACCACGCGCGCGCGGCGGTTCAGCATCGTCACTTCAATCCGCAGGGCGTCGCCCGGCACAATCGGGCGGCGGAAGCGGGCCTTGTCAATGGCCATGAAAAGCGGCACCTGGCCCTTGATGCCCGTCTGCCGGCTGAGGAGGATGCCGCCGGCCTGGGCCATGGCTTCGAGTTGCAGCACGCCCGGCATGATCGGACGACCCGGGAAGTGCCCGTTGAAAAACGGCTCGTTGATGGTGATGTTCTTCAGCGCCACAATGTGCTCCCGGTCGTCGCATTCCAGCACGCGGTCCACCAGCAGCATCGGGTAGCGATGCGGCAGGATTTTCATGATCTCATCAATATCAATATTCGTCATAAAGGCTCCCCTTCCGCCGCCTCGCGTTCCCTGCCGCCGGCGGCCGGCGCGGCTGATTTGACTGCATAAAACTGGCGGAGGGAGAGGGATTTGAACCCCCGGTGCCCTTGCGAGCACACATGATTTCGAGTCATGCGCATTCAACCGGACTCTGCCATCCCTCCTGCGTTACGCGGGCACGCCTGGCGGGCCGGCACAACTGCAATTCAAGATACAAAAACCCTGCATGGCAGTCAACGCTAATTACCGGCGTAAGACGCTCGTGTCGCGCAGGGCAGATTTGCGGCCAGCGGCAATGCGGATTTTTTGAACCGAAAGCGGAATAAGGGGGGAGATTTTTTTTGGGCGTATCGGCCCAACACTAGCCGTTGGCCCGTACCCACCGGCCGACGGCATGAAACCTTTCGGGCGCCACCGCTATGCCGTCGGCAAACGGGCACAGGACAAAATTCGCCTGCCTGATCCGGGGCGTCAACAATCTGTCCAGGGCAGCCGGAATCGCATCCAGGCGGCCGGCGGCAAAGATCGTGGGATCCAGGCATCCGAGGATGATCAAATCTTCGCCCATCGCATCCAGGGCGTCCGCCCAGGGAGTATTCCCGGTGGGCGGCGGAGTCAGCGCATGGATGCCGTCGCAACCGGTTTCCTTGATCAGGTCCAGGATGCCATGCACATGCCCGCACATGTGCAGCAGGGCGGTTTTGCCGTGCGCCTTCACCGCGTCCACGAAATCGCGCTGGTGCGGCATGTTGTACCGGCGGTAAATTTCCGGGCTGATGTAATACGTGCTGGTGTTTTCGGCCAGCGTCACGGAATCGCAAGGGGTGCATGCCAGGATGTCAAAGGCCTGCAATTCGCGCTGATGCATTGCCTGGATCAGCCCGCGGACTTCCGCCGGATGATCGGCCAGCAGGTAATAAAAATTTTCCGTCCCCATGTCCAGTTCCAGCAGGCGCGGAATGGTGGAAGGCCCCCAGAAACGGGTAACCACACCGTGTTCACCGATCAAAGCGCTCAATGCCGCCAGGGTGGCGGAATCGTCATGCGCCGTGTATGCCGCGCCTTCCCACATGTCCCGGTAAATCTGCACCGCCTCCAGGGAATCCACCGGGAATTTGACGGGATGCGCGCCCTCCTGAATCCCGGTCAGCGCGCCCCGGGGTGTCTGCCAGCGGGTGGTCTTCCGGGAGCCTTCGCGTTCACGGCGGATTTCCACGAAATCCGGCCAAAGCAGCGAAGGCGATCGGAACGCGTATGAAGTATTCCATCCATTCAGCATGAAAATATCGCAGCCGAGGTGCTTGTAAAAATCAATGCCGCCGTGGCCTTGCTGCCCGGCTGGCAGCAAGGCCAGCGTGGCATTGTCCACGAGGGTGGTCCAGGACAAGCGGTCCCTGGGCCGCTTGCGCAACACAGCTTCCAGGCGTTCACGTCCGGTCATGCTTGTTATGCCTCCCTTGTATGGCTACAGCGCAGGATATCGGCGGCGCTGTCCATGATGTGATTCGGCCGGTAGGCGAAACGCGGCAGGTCCGCCCGGCTGGTCACGCCGGTCAGCACCAGCACGGTTTCAATTTCCGCCTCAATGCCGGCGACGATGTCGGTATCCATGCGGTCGCCGAAAATCACCGTGTCTTCGCGCCGGACGCCCAGGCGTTTCAAGGCATGGCGCATCATGAGCGGGTTGGGCTTGCCGATATAATAAGCCTTGCCGCCGGTGGCCAGTTCGATCGGCGCCATCAGCGAGCCGGTGGCGGGAATCACCCCGTTTTCCACCGGCCCCGTCAAGTCCGGGTTGGTGCCGATCAGTTTCGCGCCGCGGCGGACGAAGGCCACCGCCTGGCAGAGGCGCTCGTAGGTATAGCTGTGGCTTTCGCCGACCACCACGTAATCGGGATCAACATTGTTCATGGCGATGCCCGCCTCGTAGAGCGCGTTCAGCAGCCCGGCTTCGCCGATAACGAACGCGGTGGCGCCGGGCTGCTGCGCGGCCAGGAAGGCCGCCGTGGCCAGCGCGCTGGTGTAAAAGTGTTCGACGGCAATATCCATCCCCATGCGCGCCAGCTTGTCGCGCAACTCTCGCTGCGTGCGCTCGCTGCTGTTGGTCAGAAACAGAAAGCGCTTGCCGGCGCCCGCCAGCCATTCGACCACGTCTTTCACCCCGGGGATCAGGCGATTCCCCTGGTAGATCACCCCGTCCATGTCGAAGATAAAGCCGGTTTTGTCAGTTATGGCATGCATCAAATAAACACCTTGCGCGGACCGGCCGGCGCAAACTCCCAGGGCGCGGGGCGCGGCTATTCCACAATGACCTGCACCATGTCGTACAGCAGCGGACCGCCGGGATAATTGAGAACGCTGTCCATCTGGTCCACGGCGAAGTAGAAGTAATAAGTCCCGGCCGGCAAGGTCATCGCCGGCAAAATCGTGACCGGAGCGGCGACATCCTGCAATGCCGACTGGAGGGCCCATTGGCATTCGGCCAGGCTGCCGGCGGGAAAAGTGTTCCATTGCATCGTCGGCTGCAGGCAATACCATTCGTTGCCATAACTGGGAACCGCCAGGGCCCACCAGTCGGCGGGCACGCCGGCATATTGCCCGGCCTTGAGCGCCACGGTCACGGCGACCGGATCCGGGTATGCGACCTGCACGATGCCCCGGCGCCCATTGGCGCGGATGGCGGGACCAAGTTCCGGGTCTTCATCCGGCGCCAGTTCGCCCCAATAACCCGCCGCCGGCCGCTGCATCAGGCTGGTCTGGGGCGTCGGCCCGCCATATTTCGCGCACACCCAGTAATAGAACCGCGTGTTCCCCGCGGCCGCGCAGTCTTCATAGGCCAGCACTTCGGGTGCGAGATCCGCCAGCTTGACCGCGGCGTCTGCGGCGGCGGTGGCGCCGCGATAGACCGCATATCCAACCACATCCGACAGAGCCGGGCTGAAGGGCGGAGCCTCCCAGGCAAGCGCGACCTTGTCCGGCAGATTCGTGCTGGCGGCGAGATTGCCCGGCGCGGACACGTCCATAATGTCATAGCCCAGGTCCGCCATGATACCGGCCTCGGCGGGCATGTAACCGCGGCAGCCGCGGCCCTGGGAGCCGACCCAGAACATGGTGGCCATCGGCGGGTAATTGGTATTGATGTGAGAGGCGCTGCTGCCCTCGCTCCAGGGCGACGGCGCATAAATCGGGACCAGGCGGCCATTGTTGCCCTGCCGGGAGTTGGGCCCGTAAAAAAACATTGCGCCATTGGTCAAAACCGGCAAGCGCTCCGCGTCGAACTCGAAGGTCGCGCCGTTTACCAGCCGGTTGGTGGCGGCATCGGTCAGAAAACCGTCCCAGGCATACCACTTCTGAGGGGCAAAGGCGGGCTGGTCTTCCAGCATTCCGCCGCCGCCGGGTCCGACGGCATTCAGGTATCCCAGCGCATGGGTCAGTTCATGGATCAGGGTGTCCTGGAAGTCATATTTATCGTCCGGGATATCATCGTCATAGCCCCATTCCGGATCATCGGCGTCGATGAAGTTTATGACCAGCTCGGCATCGGGCTGGACGCCGTTTTCATCCACGCCTTCGATAATTTTTTTGGCCATGATGGACCGGACAAAGCCGGGTTCCTGGCCGCCGGACGGCTCGCTGCCGCAGGCGCCCAGGTCGCCGGGAATCTGGGAGGAGGTGACATAAACCGTCACCGTCGCCGCATGCCGCAGAATGGCGCCGAGGCGCCGGGCGGCAACCTTGGTATTTTCGCGGCGCACCTCGCCGTAAGAGCGTCCGCTGCCGTCCGGGTAAGGCGCCAGGTCGTTAAACCCGTGCGGGGCATTGGTTTCGACATCGGCAAAGGTAAATTGAAAGACCACTTCCGCCCGGGCGGCGGGATGGATGGCCGGCAGGATTAAACCGGCCGCGGCGGCGGCAAGCATGGCGGCAAAACGCGCGGTGGTCATGCGTGTGAATTCCTCCGGCTTCAGGGTTGAACGGGCGTCCATTCCAAAGTTTTGATCAGGGCTTCGATTTGCGCCTCAAATTCGCGCAAGGGCGCCGGGCCGCTGCCGCCGTAATTGGAGACGATTTTCTCGCAGTCCCCTACCCGGACGGCGGTCAGCACCGTGCTCAAGTCCTTCAGGCGGGATTTGTAAGAATCCTTCAGATCGAAAAACCCGATCTGCTGCGCCTGGCGGGCCAGGCCGGCGAAGGCGTTGGCAGGCAGTTCGGCGCGCCGGACGGCAATGATATCCGACTGCCGGTACTCCTGGCACAGCGCCGTACCGTCGGCTTTCAAGGTCACCATGATGCGCGGGCCGGCATGCGCCGACTGGCGTTCCAAGGCGATGGACGTCACCGCGCACTGTGCCGGCCAGTCCCGGCGCGCCGGGGCGCCGGGGCGCATGCTATCAAAATACTTCTCGCTCAACGATTGCGCGCCGGCCAGGCCGGCGCTCCATGACGTCATTGCCGCGATCATCACCGCCAATGCATATCGCATACCTGCCCTCCTCTAGTGAAACGGAGATGTAATCAGATTTTCAAACTCGCGTTTGTTGAATGACGAGCGTTCTGTGTTGAGTGTTTGAAAAATTCAGGCTTCGGCGCCGGCATCCTCATCCGCAGCGCCGCGGCCATGGCGATGGCGGCAAAGGCCGCGCCGGGAAGTTTCCGCAAAATCGGCCAACTCCCGCGCCGGCCCGTCGGGGAACTCGCCGCGGATGGCGGCAATGGCCTGCTTGACATTCAGACCGGACAAGTACAGCAAATGGTATGCCTTTTTCAGCATCAGGCGTTCGGCCGGCGGCATGCCGGCGCGGCGCAAGCCGACGACATTCAACCCGGCCACCTGGTTTAAGTGCAGACTGTAAATGGTGCAGAAAGGCGGCGCGTCCTTGCTGAGGGCGGCGCCGCCGCCAAGCATGGCCAGGCGTCCGACGCGGACGAATTGGTGGATCAGGCAATTGCCGCTGACAAACGCGCGGGCGCCAATCTCGGCATATCCCCCCAGCAAAGCGCCATTGGCAAGGACAACGCGGTCACCCAGCCGCGAGTTGTGGCCAACATGGCTGTTGGCCCTCAGGAAACATTCGCGGCCGATTTCCGTCGCGGTGCCAGGCTTGGTGCCGCGATGCACGGTTACTCCTTCGCGGATCACGCAGCCATCGCCGATCCGCGCGTAACTTTCCCGGCCGTCGAACGCCACGTCCTGCGGCAGGTCGCCCAGCACGGCATGGGCATGGACGCGGCATCCCGCGCCCAGGACGGTATGACGCATAACCACCGCATGCGAGCCGATAATTGTGTTTTCCCCGATGATTGCGCCGGCTTCGATGACCGCCATCGGGCCGACCGTCACCCCGGCGCCCAATTCCGCCTGCGGACTGACCACCGCCGTAGGATGAATGCTCATAAACTTCCTTTTGGATTCGGTTTCCGCCCGGAACACGGGCAACGCTGACATGATATGCTGAAATTCCGGGAAAATCAAAATTATTCATTCAACTTCCCAACTTGATGGCGACCGGTCCGCGCTGCTCCCAGTATTGCCGCACCAGTTCGGCGCGCTGCGCCACCGGCATGTCCCGGTCAATGTCCAACCAATCCACACGCAACTTATGGCGGAACCAGGTCATCTGTTTCTTGGCCAGTTGACGGGTCCGCACGATCACGCGGTCCAGGGCTACCGCCGCCGTGCAGTCGCCGCGCAAACAAGCCATAGCCTCGGCATAGCCGATGGCCTGCCGGGCTGTCGGCGCTTCGGCCAGGCCGGCGGCTTGCAAGCGGCGGGTTTCCTCCAGCAGCCCGGCATCAAACATGGCCCGCGCGCGCGCGGCGATCGCTGCCTGCAACTGGTCCGGCGGCAAACGCAAGCCCGGAATAGCCGGCGGCGGCGGGGCGGCCGGCGCGGCCGGCGCGGAGCGCACCAGTTCAAGCGCCCGCACCAGGCGCCGCGGATTGCATGGATCCTGCAGGCGCGCCAGGCGGCCCGGATCAAGTTCGCGCAGGCGTGCCGCCAGGGCCGGCGCGCCGCCGGCGCGCAGAATTTTTTCCGCCTCGGCCCGCCAGGCCGGGTCGGGCGGCGGGCGGCGGTCCAACCCCTGCAACAAGCACTGAAGGTAGAGGCCCGTGCCGCCGACAACGATCAAAGGCTGTCGTATTTCCGCCGCGCGCCGGGCGGCCGCGCAAGCCGCCCGGTAATACAGACTGAGATTGAACGGCTCGCCCGGGCCGGCCAGATCAATCCCGGCATAGGGCACTTCCGCGCGTTCCGCCGGCGACGGCTTGGCGGTGCCGATATCCATGCCGCGATACAGCAGCATGGAGTCGGCCGACAGAATGGCGGCGCCCATGCGCCGCGCCAGCCAATGCGCCACGGCGGACTTGCCTGAGGCCGTGCAGCCCGTTAAAAAATATGCCTGGCACACTTTGGTTTCCCGTTGGGCGCGCCGGCCGGCGAAGGACAACATTCGGCTGGTTCAACCTTTCGCCGCAGCCGGCGCACGGCCGCCGCGCCAGGCCGAAATCAAATAAATCGCGACGCCCAGGAAGATGGCCGCATCCGCCAGATTGAAGGCGGGCCAGTGGTGGCGGCGCCATGAAAAATCAAGGAAATCCACCACCCATCCCAGGCGGATGCGGTCAATTAAATTCCCCAACACCCCGCCCGTCATCAATCCGAGCGCCAGCCGGTGCACGCCGCGCGCATCCACGAGCCAGCGGTAAAAACAGGCGATCACCGCCAGCGCGGCCGCCGAAAAAAGCGCCAGCCAGGCATTTTGATGCTGAAATGTTCCCCACACCGCGCCGGTGTTGCGGATATGCGTCAAGCTGAAAAAGCCGGGCCAGACCTCCGCCGCCTCGCCCAGCAACAGGTGCGCCTGCACCAGGTGCTTGGTCCATTGATCCAGGCCGGCCACGGCCAGCGCCAGCGCCAGGGTAATCACTCATCCTCCGCCGGCGGCTCGGGCTGGTTTTTGTCGTTGGCGACATACAGCGCCGTAACATCCGCCGCCCGCAGGCGCTTCCGGTCCACCTCGGACCGCGACTGGCAGGCGACGCACATGCGCGAATACGGCAGGGCCATCATGCGTGATTTCTCGATGGCGCAGCCGCAGCTTTCGCACAAGCCGTAGGTGCCGATGGCCAGGCGGTTGAGCGCTTCGTCAATTTCAAAAACAATGTCCTGGCCGGAACTGACGCGGGTCAGGGCGAAATCGCGGTCGTAGTTGTCCGTGCCCTGTTCCTCGGAACGGAAATTGATTTCCGCATCATTCTGCGTGCGGTTGAGATTGTCGGTCGCCAGGAAATTAATCTGGCCGGTAATCCGCTCGCGCAGCCGGAGCAGGGCTTCGCGCATGCCTTTATAATCCGGAACTTTGCGCCGCGGCCTGGCCGCGGGCTTTGGCCGGGCGGCTTTTTTTACGGCAGCCGGCGCGGTTTTCTTTCTGGTGGCGGCCGCGGCCTTGGCCGGCACTTTTTTGGCCGCCTTCCGGACTGGTTTCGCCTTGGGCTTCTTCCGCATTACTTTTTTTGCCATAACGCATTCCTCGCTGAATTTGGATTGTCATGTTAACACTATCTTGCGCGCAAAGCAACCGGCTTTACACGCGGCGCACCGCCACGCGGAACTTGTGGCCGCCGATTTCCTCGACGGTCTCGGCATCCGCCGCGCCGGCGGGAATATCCTTCAATTCCGCCAGCGCCAATTCCGCCAGTCGCTCCCGCCAGGGCGGCGGCAGCGGCCCTTCCAACGCCAGTTGGATGCGGTCGCTGACGGCGTAGCCGGCGGTTTTGCGCAGGTCCTGGATCAAACGGTTTAATTCATTCGCCAGGCCTTCCTCCACCAGCGCGGGAGTCAGCCGGCGGTCCAACGCCACCAGCACCCCGCGGTCGGCCATCACTTCGGCGCCGTCGCGGCCGACATAGCTGATCGCCACCTCGCCGCGATCCAGCGCCCATTCCTCGTCGCCGTCGAAAACCACGATCTGATCTCCCGCCTCGCGCACCTGGCCGGCCTTGGCGGCGCGGATGATGCGTTGAGTGGCGCGGCCCCAGCGCGGACCGATGCTTCGGGCGTCGGGCGCCGCGCGCAATTCCGCCAACTCGGAGTAGTCGTGCAGGATGACGGTTTTTTTGACGTTCAGTTCATGGGCGATTACTTCCCGCTGCGCCGGCGTCAGGCGCGCCAGCATGGCCGGGGGCGCCGCCACGGTCAGGGCGGCCAGCGGCTGGCGCACCCGGATGCCGAGTTGCTGGCGCAGCGCCAGCCCAAGGGAAACCACCAGCCGGGCGAGGCGCGTTTCTTCCACCAGATCCGCGTTGGCGTATTCCGCCGGGACGGCGGGCCAGTCGGCCAGGTGCACGGATTCATCCCCCGTGAGATTGCGGTAAACAACGTCCGTCAGGAACGGGGCCGCCGGCGCCAGCAGCTTGGCGGTGGTCACCAGGACATAATACAGCGTATCGTAGGCGCCGCGCTTGTCGGAGGTCAACCCGCCGCCCCAGAACCGCTCACGCGACTGGCGGACATACCAGTTGGTCAGGTCATCCAGGAAGTCGAGCAGCGGCGCCAGGGCATGGTTAAGATAAAAATTCCGGTAGGCTTCCGTCACCCGGCGGGCGGCATCCTGCAGCACCGCCAGAATCCAGCGGTCCAGCGGATGCTCCGGGTGGGGCGCGCCGC
>JAXGSX010000025.1:0-20097 GCA_040775225.1 Kiritimatiellia bacterium
GCTGCGTCGGTCGTCTGCGATGTTTACGGGTTCGCTCCGCGGGCGATCGTGACGGAGGCCGATCTGGCTGCCGTGGCAGCGGCCGGCGGCGTGCTGGACGACCAACAGGCATTCTGGGAGGAAAAGGCCCTGGCCGGCTTCGTCAACGATTCGGCCTCCCGGGCCTGGGTCGAGCAGGCCTGGCAGGCCTCCGGCGTCACCAGCGTGGGATTGAGCGCGGGCGAAGAACGTCCGGCAGTTGGCATCCTGCTCAAACGCCTGGCGCATTTTACCCATGCCGCGGATAATTGTCCGGATTTGCTGGCCAAGGTGACGCGGGCGGAGCAAATCCCGGAATTGAAGAAATCCGGCCGGCATGGGCTGATCCTGGGCATTAACGAAGTGCCGGTGACCGGCGATTACCGGACCATCGAAAATGAATTAAAATACCTGGGCGTTTTTTTTCAACTGGGCTGCCGGATGATGCACCTGACCTATAACCGGCGCAACCTGCTGGGCGACGGGTGCGGGGAGGCATCCGACGGGGGGTTGAGCGATTTCGGCCGGCTGGCGATTTCTGAAATGAACCGGGTGGGTATCATGGCGGACGTGGCGCATGCCGGCGACCGCACCAGCCGCGAAGCCGCATTGGCATCCGACCTGCCCATTGTTGCCAGTCATACCGTTTGCCGGGCGCTGAGCCCCACCTGCCGGGGCAAAAGCGACGCGACCATGCGCGCGATCGCCGGCCAGGGCGGACTGATCGGCATCGTGGCGCAGGCCGGATTCCTGGGACGCAGCGGCGATATCAACGCGTTGTTGGATCACATTGATTACGCGGTTAAAAATTTCGGCGAGGATCATGTCGGCATCGGCACGGATGTGGTTTGCGAGCCGGAATCCACCCGGAAGACGCGCAAACAACTGGCGGCCGCCATGCAGCAGGAGAGCCGGCGCGGCACGCATCGCCAATGGCCGGACTTGTGGCCGTCCAATGCCGTGGCGGGCAAATATTCCGCCGGGGCAGAAAGCACGCTGGCTTGGACCAACTGGCCTTTGTTTACCGTCGGCCTGGTCAAGCGCGGCTACCGGGAAGCTGTAATAAAAAAGATCATCGGCGGCAATTTTATGCGCGTGATGCAAAGCGTGTTGGGCGCAAGCCGGTATTATTGCATGTCCGATGCGGGCAGCGCAGAATGAGAATAAAATTTGGAGTGCGGCGGCTTGACGCCGCTTTCAGTGGGGTTGGCCGGGCGCGCCGCCGGGGAACCTGCGCCGGCCGATTCGGCTGCGGAAGAAAGGACAGGCTCTTTGATGTTATCGAGGAATCATAAAATGAAACATGTATTGGCCGGTATCCTGGCGGGAGTAATGCTTTCAGGCGCGACATGGGCCGGCCCCCCGGAATTAATCATTCCGGAATGCCGGACGCCGCCGGTAATTGACGGTAAAACCGACGATGCCTGCTGGGAAAATTCCGCGTCGTCGTCGGGATTTTTCGCGTTGAAATCCAAGGGCGGAGCGAAATCTGATATGACCGCGGTCAAGCTCGCGCGCGATGGGCAATGGCTTTACCTGGCCTTCGAATGCCGCAATCCCTTCATGCCGAAAATCAACCAGGAATGTTTTCAGCATGACGGACCCCAAAACCGGGATGATTCAATGGAAGTGTTTCTTGATCCGGGCACATCCGGCGAGTCTTATTATCACTACATCCTGACGTTTGCCAATGTGCGCGGAGAGCGCCGGGTGATCAAAGGAGAAAAGGATATTGCCTGGAATCTGCCGTGGCGGTCGGCTGCCAGGGCGGGAACCAACGGTTGGACCGCCGAGCTTGGTCTGCCGCTTTTTGTCTTGACCGAACATGGCGATCCGAAGGACCTGCGGCTGAATCTCGCCCGCACCTTGATCGATTTTACGGCGGACGGCATCGGTGAGCTTACCATACGCCGCCGCAATTATTCTTCCTGGGCGCCAATGGAAAATGGATTCCATGAGCCGGAAAATTTCGGGTTTGCGCGTGGAATTGAAAAAATATCGTCCGATGTTCCGTTTCTGCCGGCGATCGAGCATGCGTCAGCCGGAAGCTATGAATTCAAGGACGGCGGAATTTCATATCCGGTTGCCGGGATTTTGCGCGCTTATTCCGTCACGCCGGGTGCCGTGAGGGTTTTGGCCGTGGATCAGCCGCTTGGCGGCGGCGTCTCCGAAATCGGGGCCAATGTCGGTTTGCAGGGCATGCGGACCGCGGAATTTTCGCTGGATGTGCCTGCGGCCGACCCCGTGCAGCGCAGTGTTGATATCCGTATTCTGGATTCGCAAACCGGTGAAATCCTGCACTCGTATCAAATATCCGATACTTCGGGCTTGACCATGATGCAGACGCCATTGCCCGACCGGAATTATTACACGGACGAACAAAATGCGCGCGTTTTATGCCGGCTCGGACTGCCCGTCGCGCAGCTTGCCGGGAAACGCCTGGTTATCCGGGATGTCGCGTGCAAGGATTTGGCGGTAAACGCCGAGGTCCGGCCGGAAACAGTTATTGATTTGTCGTTGTCCGGCATACCGGCCGGCGTACATGACCTGGCGGCGATTTTGATGGATGATAACGGCAAGGAGCTTGCGCGTCATGAATTTGTTGTTGAGCAGAAAGCGCCGCACGTTTCCGGTGAAGTCAAGATAGACGCTTGGAACAGGGTGGTGTTGAAAAACGGGAAGCCGTTTTTCCCGTTTGGCTTGCTGTTTAATTCCTATGGCGACCAGGAATATCATGTCCGCCATCTGGTTGATGCCGGCATGAATACCTTTGTCTTCTGGGGCGGGTATGCCAATAAGGATGGAATGCGATCGCTGCTGGAATTGGCGTCAAAATACAATTTCAGCGTGTTGGACAACGCCAATTATTACACCGGTAAGGATTGTTTTCATCCCGGCCGGCTGAATTTAAACCCCGCGGCAGTGGATGAACACATCAACGCGGTCAAGGATCATCCCGCGCTCCTGGCTTATTACAGCATAGACGAACCGAATCTCAAGCCCGATTTCAACCAGGTGATGGACGATTGCCGTCTGTTTTACGAACGCGTGCATGCCTTGGACGGCTATCACCCGGTATATATGCTTTACGCCCGGGAAATCCCCAACGTGCCTCAGGCAACCCAATGGGCCGATATCCTGGGTTATGACGTGTATCTCTCCGGCGGCATGGGCAATTTTTATGCCAGCCCGAATTACATGGCCGGCTATACCACCTTCCTCGATCGCCGGGCCATGGCCAAGCGCCAGCCGGTCTGGATGCTGCCGCTGGCCGAACGCCTGGACCCGAACCGCACTCCGCGCGGCCTGTTGCCGGAAGAACACCGCAGCCAGGCTTACCTGTCCGTGATCCACGGCGCGCGCGGCATTCTTTACTTCGTGTATCAGCAGATGTCGCATTATCTGACCTGGAAGGTTATGACGGATTTGGGCCGCGAATTCCGGGAGCTGGCGCCGGCGCTGTTGAACCGGATGCCGGAACAATCCATTGCTTATCATCCGGGGGCGTATGCGCCGGAAAACAATCTTTATCCGGATATCCAGGCCGCCTTATTCAGGTATCCGGATGGCGATTATGTTCTGCTGGCTGCCAACAGTCAAATGTTCCCGGTGGATGTCGTCTGCCGGATCTCCGGACTGCCGGATGGCGGGCAAGGCGTCCGGGTGATGTTTGCGGACCGCAGCTTGCCGGTACGGAATGAAACTTTTACCGATCGGCTGGATTGGTGCGGCACGCGCGCCTATCGGTTTTTCCTGCCCGACACCGGCAAGCCGGTTGCAATCAAGTTGACCCTGCAGCCGCATCCGGAAGAAGAACACAAGCTTCCCAAAGGGAATCCGAAATTGCTTGCCGAACAGGCCAGAAACTGGATCCCCAACGCCTCCCTGGAAATTAACACGCTTCCCGGCGTACCGGACTTTACCGCGCCTTACCGGGTCAGCCGGCCGGCGGTGGGCGAGCCGGGCGCTTTATGGGCCATGGACGCGGAAAATCCGTTCCATGGCAGGCATGCGGTGCGCATGACCCGCGACATCAACCGTTGCTGGGGGATGTTCTTTGCCGCCTTCCCGCCCGCGGCGGTCAGCGAAACCCCGTATGTGCTTTCAATGTACATGCGCGGGAAAGACGGCGGGGAAAAGGCAACCATACTCCTGGTTAATGAAGGCGGAAATCCCACGCCCTCCGATCCGCCGCGAAAAACTTTTGTTTTAACGAAGGAATGGCAACGTTATTTCATGCCGGTGCCGGTCAAGCCCCCAAAAATTTCCTGGCTGCGCAATCATACGCTGTTAATCTATCCGCAGGAAGGCGCCACCGTCTGGGTTGACGCCATCCAGTTCGAGCAAGGCTTGGAACCCGGCGATTTTACGGAGGAATGATGCTGAAGGTTGGGGATAGCCGTTTGCTCAAAAATCTAAAACAATGAATTGTAGAGATGAAACAGAACGGCTCAGCACAGCTTCGCCCTCCAAGATGAAATCACAGGGAAGGCTTAGCACAGCTTCGCCCTCCAAGATGAAATCACAGGGAAGGCTCAGCACAGCTTCGCCCTCCAAGATGAAATCACAGGGAAGGCTCAGCACAGCTTCGCCCTCCAAGATGCAATCGAAATTTTAAAATTTCCAATCACAAATGGAGGGCGAACCTATGGTGAGCCGTATGTAGGAGCGGCGTTACACGCCGCGATCACCGGAAAAACGACAATGGGCAGGGCGAGCCGCCGGCATGAGCAGAGCGGCTCCGCCGGAGGCGTCGCCCTACCTTCTGCATCAAGAGATACCTTGTTTTTGCGGGCTTGATCCGTGAACGCGAAATTTTATATGGATCAATATAAAAATATTTTATTGGCGGTTTGTCTGTTGGCGTATGTTGCGGCCTCCCCTGCCGCCATACAATATGACGCGGCGGCCAACCGGCTATGGATTACAGATTATCCGGCCGCCATGCCCTGCACGCCGGAGCGGCTGGCCGCCGCCGGCCGGATATTCGGCTGGAATGCCGTCCGTTACGATGCGGAACAGGCGGCCTGGCGGGTGGAAGCGGATTTATGCATTGGCACGGATGACGGTTCGGACACATTTTTTCAACTCGGCGACACCCGCAACCCGCAAACCACATTGATCCTGAACGGCAACTTGTTTGTGTGCCCGTCCGGCACGAATGCCGCGGCCGGCCGGATTGGCGTCAACCGGCTGGCTTTGGGCGCCAGCCATAACTCCAACATTTCCGCCGTCATTAAAATCGCGAGCGCCAAAGGCAATGAACATAGCGTATATATCGGCGTCAACCCGCTCCATTCCCAGGTTTACAAGGGTCGTCCGATTGCGCGTCCGGCTTATTCCGGGGAATTGCACATGTTCAACAGCAAGATCACCGCCTTGATTCCGGATGCGGAACATGCCATGGGCAATGCGGCATACGGCAACAACAATGTATTCCTTACCGGCCGCAGCATCCGGCTGAGCAACAGCGAGATATCCTGGTGCAAGGGCTGCCTGGCGCACGGTCTGGTGGTACATCTGGACTTGCGGATCGAAAACACCGTGTTTGCGCACGGGCGGACCGTCATGTCACGCTACAAGGAAACCGCCTCCAAAAACAACCTGATCACCGGCTGCGTATTTCGCGATTGCGGGATTGCCCTGGAATCGCTGCATCATCTGGTTGTGATGACGGGCTGCCGGTTTGAAAACAACCGGCGCAACTGGAAAATGGACAATTGCCGCGAACTTGTGCTGATGGACTGTGAGATTGGCCGGACGGCCCAGCCGGATATTTATGGCATATCCGATTACGCCGCCAAAAACAAGTGGCAGCCAAAGATAATTATGAAACGTCATGTACCGGTGCTGGTTCAAGATAAAGACGGATTGCCGATCAGCGGTGCGATGATTAAAATTATTGATCGGGCAGATAAACAAGCTATTACGGTTGCCGCGGGAAAAGATGGCGCGGCTGAAGTCCTTTTGATGGAGCGGATGGAGCAGGCCGTGTTCGGCTCGGATCAACCGGAGATAACGGAATATGCCTATGATATTTATGTAAGCAGGGTGGGTTACACGCCGGCGGAGCGCCGTGATTTCCGTCCGTGGTCGGATAGGGCAGATGTGATTGTTGGGTTGGAATGTATGCCATTGGCGGAATAAGGCGGGGAATTGCTTGGGACAGAATTTAATAATGACGAAAAGATTGCAGATTAGTTTGATCGCTGGATTATTGCTGTGCCGTCAAACGGCATCGGCGGATGCTTTGAAAGTTCCGCAATGCTCCCGGCCGCCGGCGATTGACGGCATGCTGGATGACGCATGCTGGAGCAATGCCCTGCCGCTGAATGGGTTTGACCATGTGGTGGCCGGTAATCCGGAAACCGATAAAGGCGCGCATACCGCGTATTTGACCGCCGGTTCGGAGTGGCTTTACGTGGGAGTCAAGGCGGCTCATCCAAATCCGGCGGCTATCAAGCCGGTTGCCGTCCGGCATGGCGGGCGCATTCAGGGCGAAAATTGCATAAAATTCTCCTTCGCTCCTGGTGAAAAGGGTGATGACTATTTCCATTTTCGCCTGAGCGCGGGCAATGTGCGCGATGAAATGCGCGCAAGCGACAAAAAATGGCGGATTCCCTGGCGGTCCGCCGCCAGGATCACGGAGGAGGGCTGGCAGGCCGAGATGGCTTTCCCTCTGGCGCCGATCGCCGGCTGGCCGGTAATAAACAAGGCGCGCATGAACGTCATGGTTGTCTCATTGTTGCCGGAAACAAACTCCGCCGGCGATCCGGATATTTTGCTGCGGCGCATAATGACCAGTTGGGGTCCGCAAGCGGGCACCAGCTCGTTTTTACCGTCGCAGGTGTTCGATTTTGGCGGCTTGCGATGGAATAAAACTTTCCTGCCGCTCATCGAGGAGTGCCGGATTAAAGAATACCGGATCGGGGAGCACGGCCTGGAGTGTCTGGCGAGCGTCAAAACGCGCGCATATGGCGGGGTGGACGGGATTATGCAATTGACGGTTCTGGCTGGCGGCACGGCCAAATCCTCCCGTCCGATTGAATTCAGCGGGGACGCGGAAGGCCAGGCATCAATTGTCGCGCCCGTATCCGGGGCGGACAACTCTGAATTTAAAATCTGTCTGGTTCATCCGGCTACCGGCGAGTTGTGGCAGGATATTTTCATGGATACGCGGTCGGATCCCGGGCAGGGGATATTGACGGCGTTTGCCGAATATAATTATTACACGGCCGAAAGCAATGCCAATGTGGTTTGCCAGGTGCGCGTGGCGGAACCGGACCTGTCGTTCTTGCGCCTGTCGGCGCGGGATGCCGAAGGGGAATTGCTGGCCGGCAACAGAACGGTTTTACCGGAAACGGACTTGTTGATTCCCATTACGCGTTTGCGGAAAGGCCGGCAGATCGTCAGGATCGAATTGCTCGCCAGAAATGACAGGCTTCTGGCGGCGCGTGAAGCGGAAATTATCCGGCGCGATCCGAATCCGGGACATGCAGTCAAAATTGATCATCGCCGCAGGATTGTGCGGGTGAATGGGCGCCCGTTTTTCCCGGTTGGATTCTGGTACATGGGCAGTCCGTCGGGATTGGAGGAGTTGGGGCAGACCGATTTTAATGCCGTCCAACGCGGCGGATCGGCCGGGGCGATTGACTTGATGCAAAAATTCATGGATGAAGCGCAGGCCAACAACCTGATGGTCATTCCATCCCTGGAAAATATGGGGGCCCGCCATGAAAGCGGCCAATCTTCGATGATCTGCCATGTCAAGTGCCAGATGATCTACAGCGCGCAGCGCGGCGATTCGACTTATGACGGACGTTCCAGAAAATTTGAAGAAGCATTTGAACGCGATCTGCCGGCCATCCTGGATGGCGTAAAAACCTTGAAGGATCATCCGGCGTTGCTGGCCTGGTACACCTTTGACGAGCCGGCCAACAAGAATTATTTTGCCCTCTATAAGCAGGGGCGCGAATTGACCCGGCGCGTCAATGAACTGGATGGATATCATCCGGTATACATGATGGGCATGCAGGGGATTAAAACCGCGGATGAGGACACGGATTGGTGCGACATCATGGGGCATGATCCCTACTGGGTGCCGGCGCGCCGGGAGAAATCCCAGATTGATTATGTTTCCTGGCTGACGCGCCGCATGCGGCAACTGGGCGATGAAGAACGCAAGCCGATCTGGATGATTTTGATTGCCGAACGGATTGCCGCCTCATACAAACGGTATGTCAATGCGCGCGAACAGCGTTGCCAGACTTACCTCGCTTTGATCGCCGGCGCACGGGGAATTATTTATTATCACTGGCCGATCCGGTTTCAAGCCCATTGGGAGGAATTTTGCCGCCTGGCGCGGGAGATCAAGGAACTCTCCCCGGCGCTGCTGGGCGCAGAAGCGCCGCAAAACATTGTGGTTGAAAACGCGCCGGATGCAAATCGCGGCGGCGATTTGCCGGCGGCATTGTTCCGCTATCCGGACGGGCGTTATGTTCTTTTGTGCGCCAATTATCATAATTATCCGCTGGAAGTGGCCTGGCAAATTGCCGGTCCGGAAATTCCCGTCCGGGTGTCGGAATATTCTGCCGGGATGCCCTATTTCGTCAAGGATGGCGGGTTCGACGACAGGTTGGAGCCATGGGGTACCCGGGCATACCTGCTGGATTTTCCGGAAAAAGCCGCTTTTGCAATCCGCGCGGCCATAACCGCCCGTCTGGCTGAAGCGGTGGACGAAGAGCCGGCATTGCTGTTTGGCGCTTCGCGGCCCGGCTTTAAAAACCTTAAACCCAATCCCGGCTTTGAAGAAGCCGCCAATCCCGGCTGGCCGGATTATTACGATCCGCCATGGTTCCGCGATCCCTCCGAACGCATCGGTTTGCCGGGATGCCCGTACCGGCTAGATCCCGAAAATCCGGCGGATGGCAAGGTGGCGCTGCGCATTGAAACGCGCGGCGGTTATGGCTTGGGGTTCCTGTTCCGCCGGCCGGGGCCGCTGACGCTCTCCCGGGCTCTGCGCGCCATGGCCGAAGGCGTCGGCGCCCGACTCGAACCGGCGGGGGGAAAATCCGCGCGATTCAATTTGACGGATAAATGGCAACGTTATAATCTCAAGCTGGAGGATGGGATCAGCGGGCAGGTGAATTTAAATTTTGATCCTGAATCCGTGGTTTGGGTGGACGCCATTCAGATTGAGGCCGGGACGGAAATGACGGAGTATGAGCCGTGAATTTTCGCGGCGGACTGCGGAAAACAATCAAAGGAGGGAAACTTTGAGAAAATTATTAATTAATATCCTGTTTGCAGTCAGCTTGTGTTTTTCATTTTTATTGGCAGGACAAGCCGGCGCCCAGAATACCTGGTACGTAGCGCCGCCGCCGGCCGGCGATGACGGCAACGCCGGCGACAGTTGGGGAGCGCCGTTTGCCACAATCAGCAATGCCTTGACTGCCGCCGGCGCCGGCGGCGCCGGGCATGCCGTGTTCGTCTCCAACGGCACATATGACTTGACCGCGGAAATAGTCTTCACCCAGCACCTGTCATTGCGCAGTTGGAACAATGGCGTCGTGGATCCGACCAACACCGTCTTCAACGGTAATAACGCCAACCGCTGCATGTATATCAACGGGAACCAGACCCTGACGGTGGTTGATGGTTTTACATTCTCCAACGGTTATGCGTCGGCGGATGACCGGCAGGGGCGCGGCGGCGGCGTTTACCAATTAACCTGCACGGTGACCAACTGCATATTTACGGATAATATCGCGGTGAGCAACGGCGGCGGAATATTTGTCGGCAGCACCTTGTCGCGCCTGTTGCACAGTGTCCTCCGCAACAATGCCGCCTTGGCCACCGATGTGAATTCCCAGGGCGGCGGCGGCGCCTACGCCTTGAATAACGGCCTGATTGATTCCTGCCGATTCGTCAGCAACTCCGCCTGGGATGGCGGGGGAATGTTGACCCGCGAAGGCATGCTGACGGCTGCAAATTGCGAGTTCATCGGCAATGAGGCCGCGCGTTATGGCGGCGGCGCCTATGCCTATTATGCCGGCACCTTCACGGATTGCCGGTTTGAAAACAACAACGCGTCTGCCGGCGGCGGCGCCGCGCTTTACTTTGCCCGGGGCATCTTTTCCAATTGCGTGGCGGCCGGCAATTCCGCCAAAAATGGCGCCGGAGTGTATTTGGTGCGCGCCCGTTCGGGCAACTACAGCGTGCCGGTCGTGGATTGCCTGATCAGCAATAATACCGCGGACTATTATGGCGGCGGAGTATATTATTCGGCCGCCAACATCGGCGAAACCAACCGCCTGCATAATTGCCGGATTGTTGAAAATCAGGCCGCCAACGGCGGCGGCGTGTTTTATTCGGGCGGCACCAGCAATGCCTGGATCACCGGCTGCGATATCAGCGGCAATATCGCCGTCACCAACGGCGGCGGAATATATGCGCAGCGCTGGGGTGTTATCGAAAACTGCACCATTGCCGGCAATGACGCGGGCGATGAGGGCGGCGGAATCTACTTTGCCAATTCCGACGCGATCACCAATTTGATGATAAACTGCATCATTTACCGGAATACCGCCGGGGATACTTCATCCAACTGGTGGTATACGGCAGCGGGCGGAGATGTTTTCAGCGTTTCCAATACCTGCGCTGCGCCGTCATTATCAGACTATGGCGCGGGCAATATTGAAGATAACCCGTTGTTCATTGACCCGGGCGCCGGCAATCACCGCCTGCAATCCCGTTCGCCCGGCATCAATGCCGGCTTGTTACGGGACTGGATGACGGGCGCAATTGACCTGGATGGCAATCCCCGCATCCGCAATCATTTCGTGGACATGGGCGCCTACGAGGGCTTGCTGGGCGGGACCATCTTCAGTGTGCGATGAGTAAATATTTGGGCTTTAGCCGCGAAATATGCAATAATAATGCCGGTATTCCCGGGCAGCGTGGCGCCAGCGCCGTCCTTTGGCGGATGAGTTAAAACTCGAGCCGCGGTCATTGAACGGCGGACGGATCAACAAGGATGAGAAGGAATGAAAATCTTGGCATGGAAAATTTCGGGTTCATTTGTCGGGCGCGGGTTGCTGGCCGGCGCGTTGCTCTGGGGCGCGGGCGCCGCCTGGTCCCAGACGGTGCATGTGTCAACCGCCGGCAGCGACATTGACGGCGATGGCTCGGCCGGCAATCCATTCCTGACGATCAGCAACGGCGTGGCGCATGCGCCGGCGGGCAGCACCGTGCTGGCGGCGGATGGGGTTTATACCCAGTTGGTGAATATATACATCACCAATGCCATTACCTTGCGCGGGATGAATGCGCCGACGGGGGCGGTCATTACGACCATGTATCCGGATCCGGCAAATTCAACCCGCTGTATCCGGGTGAACAATACCGGCGCGGTGGTGGAGGGTCTGACCGTCCAGAACGGGTATCCGCCCGGCAACGATACGAGCGGCCGCGGCGGTGGAATATATTTGCAGGCCGGGCTGGTGACCAATTGCCTGATCCGGCATTGCCATTCGGTATTGAATGGCGGCGGCATTCATGCCACCGGCGCATATTCGATCGTCACCGATTGCCAGGTGGTCAGCAACGAGACTTTGTCGAGTTCAACCTGGGGCGGCGGCGGCGCGACCGTCTGGTACGGCGCGCAATTGCTGAACTCGCGGATTGTGACGAATGTGTCCATCAACGGGAACGGCGGCGGCGTGGATTGCCGGGACGGCGTAATATCCAACTGCCGGATATTCGATAATCGCATCTCGGGCGCCAATATTTACGGCGGCGGCATCCGGGTCAAATCTGGCGGGACCATCAGCGACTGCGTCATCAGCAACAATTATTCGCCCGTCCATGCCGGCGGCATACATTATTCTGATGCAACTTCGGTTCTGGTTAATTGTGCAATTACTGACAACCGCGCCGTCGCTGCCGGCGGCGGTGTGCTGGGTTTAGGTTGCGAGTTGTTGGTTACCAACTGCGTGATTGAAGGCAACCAGGCGAATTATGGCGCCGGCGTGGCGAATAACGTGAAAACCCCGATCGTTGGCGCGATCACGGTGACCCATTCCCGGGTGGCGGCCAACACCAATACCGGCAGCGAAGGCGGCGGCATGTTTTTCCAGGACAATCACGGGCTGGTGGAATCCTGCGAGATCGTGTCGAACGTTGTGCCCATAAACAACCGGGGCGGCGGAATCTTTGCCCATAATGCCTATTCCGCGGATGCCCATCTGACCGTGCGCAATTGCCTGATCATCGGCAATCGGGGCGGCGGCAGCACCAGTTACGGCGGCGGGGTTTACATCGGTACGGGCAAGGTGACCATGGCCTCCTGCACGATCGCCGACAACGAAAGCATGCATGGCGGCGGAATTGCCGTAAACAATAACATGCCGGCGGGCAACTTGGCGGTCTGGAATACTATCGCGGTGTCCAACCTTATGGGCGGAGTCGGGCAGTCGGATTTGAGCCTGCCGGCGAACCACTTGACCAATGCCTTTTATTATTCCTGCAGCCCCGGCCTGACCAACGCGGAGCAGGGCAACATTACCGCCGCGCCGGGATTTGCCGGCTACGGCGCCGGCAACTACCGGCTGGCGGCGCCGTCGCCGGCGATCAATGCCGGAACCAATCAGGAATGGATGACCGGCGCAACCGATCTGGACGGGCGCGTCCGGCTGGACCGGTTTTCCGGCAGGACGGACATGGGTTGCTACGAATACCTGTTGCGCGGAACGATGTGTGTTTTCCGCTGATGAACCGGCGGGATGCCGCAGTGTCAGGGCGTCGCCCTGTGTCATCGCTCCAGCGGCATTAAAGGAGAAACGGATTATGCCGGATTTATCGCCGAAAGAGCGTGTTTTAATGGCCCTGGCGCATAGCGAACCGGACCGGCCGCCGACGGGCGAGTGGGAGTTCGGCCGCGAAGTCGTTGAGCCGGTGTTGGGCCGGACCACTTACCGGCATGAATGGGCGATCCAACACGCGCTGTGGGACGGCCGGCGCGACCAGGTGATGGCCGACTGGAAAACCGGACTTGTCAAGCTGACGGAATATTACCATTGGGATGCGGTGTTGGTGCATAATGTCATTGGCCACGGCACGCCCGTGGAGAAGCCCGCGCCTCTGGATGAGAACCGCTGGCGGCTTGACAACGGCAACATTCTGCAATATTCGCCTGAAACGGATGCGTTCATGATCGTCGAAAAGCCGGCCGCTCCGCCGCCGCCTGCTGTTCCGGCCGCTCCGGTTTCGCCCGAACCGACCGCTTCGGAGCTGGAGGTGGTGCGGCATGTGGTGCGGGAACTGGGCCGGACGCATTTCATTTTCAGCGCGCCGCTGACCGGGCATCCCCAGTTGCGTTACCCGGACGCCACGCGCAGCGAAGTGGAAAACTGGGTGGCGGTGTTCGAGGATCCGGAAGCGGCGGGCGAGCGCCGGTTGCAAGCCATGACCTCGCCGAACCTGCGCCTGGGGATTGAAATTGCCAGACGCGAAGGGCTCGACGGAGTGGCCACGGGGTGTGATTACGGTTATAACGCCGGCCCGTTTATTCCTCCCGAAATGTTCCGGATCGCGGTGTTTCCCGCGTTGAAGGCTTTCTGCGACCTGGCGCATGCGCAGGGGCTGACGGTGCTGCACCATTCGTGCGGCAAGAATGTGGCCCTGCTCGATCAATTGGTCGAAGCCGGGGTGGATATCTGGCAATCCATCCAGCCGGAAAATGACATTGCCGCGGTGAAAAAACGTTACGGCAAAAATCTGACGTTGTGGGGCGGCATGCCCGCCGATCTGCTGGTCACCGGCAATCCCGGGCAGGTGCGCGCCGCCGGCCGGCAGGCATTGCGGGACTGCGCGCCCGGCGGCGGGTTCATTTACGGCACCTCGCACAGCGTCATGCCGGGCGCCAAACTTGAAAATTACCAGGCCATGCTGGACGTGTTGCGCGGGGGTAATCCGGCGGAGCCGGCCAAGGCCGCAATGCCGAAAAGAAAATGTTGGATATCGGCTGCTGAAAACTACTGCCGGAATCCGCCTTTCAAAACGCCTCATGAATTCTTGTTATTGCATTTCCATGGCTGCCTGGCGGATGGCCATGCGCGCGCTATGCCTGATGGCGGCCGCGCCGGCAATCGCCGGCGTGGCCTATGACCGCGCCGCCAACATCCTGCGGGTGACCGGCTACCCGGAATCCAATCCCTGCCGGCCCGAAACCCTGCTGCGGGTTGACCGGATGAACAACTGGGGGATTGTGACATATAATCAGAGCAATGGCGAATACCGGGTTAACACCGGCTTGCAGATCGGCTGGAACGATGGCACCCATACGTATTTCCAGCTTGGACGTCCGGCGCATCCCCGCGAAACACTGACGGTGTGCGGCAATGTGCTGGTTTATCCGTTCCGGATCAAGGGCGAAAACCCGCGGAACGCGGCGTATTGCGTCAATCGCCTGACAATCGGCGATCCGGCGGATCACGCGATCCAGGCGGTGTTGCGGATCGAGTCCGCGCCCGGCCAGCGCAACGGTCTGTACGTCAAGGAGTCGCCCGCGTTGCCGGATGGAAGGAAACAATTTTCACGCCATGCCGCGCAGGGCGGCCAGTTGCACGTTTACAACAGCCGCATTACCGCGGCAAGAGAAGACGCCAAACATGCGTTTGCCGGCGGGTATCTCTACGGCGAGTCGGTAATTTTCAGCAATGCCTCCATGGCGTGGTTTAGCGGGGTGGCGGCTTACGGATTGAATCGCGAATGTGCGAGTGTCAGCCGGACAGTGTTTGAACATGGCGGATCGGCCATGATCAATTACGGGTGGACCGCGCAATCCTGTGTGTTCCGTGATTTACAGGCCGCCGTGCGGGATTGGGGCGGACCCCTGCATGCCGAGTTGCGTGATTGCATATTCGAAGGCAATCGGCAAAACCTGCGCTTGACTATTGCCGGCAGCGTGGTGAATGCCGTGGATTGCGAGTTCGGCCCTGCCGAACTGCCGGACTTGATTTGGAATGAACGCCAGACAAAAGAAGGCGGGGGGTTGCCGGTTATGATTTCGCACCGGCATGTCAGGGTGGCGGTCACGGATGAAGACCGCCGTCCCATTCAAAACGCCAGGGTAGTTTGCCGGGCGCTTTTGGAGGACAATGATCTGAACGCCATTGCACGCTGGCAAGGCTTGACCGATGCCGCCGGCATGACGCCCGGCCGCGGCAGGGATGGCGCGGTTTTACTGGCCGAATACCGCATGCGCGCCGCGGCCGACACGAATTCGCCGCCGGCACGGACGGATTTCGAGTATGAAATTAACGTGCAGGCGGATGGATTTGAGCCGGCTTCGCTGAAACCGTTCAGACCGGGTTCATCGTGGATGAAGGTGGATATGAAATTGGCCGCAAATAATCGGGATGCCAAAATATTTAGCCACGAAGGGCGCGACGCAAAAAATGATCAAAAACAATCAAATTAAAACCATAACTGGATTTGCCGGTTGGGTTGCCATGGCTCATATGGCCTTGACGGCGGGGACCAAGACGGATAGTGCGCCGGAATATCCGGTTTACCAAGCATCAACGCCCATCGTCATTGACGGTCAATTCGACGATCCGGCCTGGCAGGATGCCGAACCGTCCCCGGTATTCGCCGATATCGCCGACGGCTCCCCGGCGCGGTACCCGGTCCAGGCCCGGCTGCTATGGGACGACCAATATTTATATTTCGCGCTTGCCGCCGGCGATCCGGATATCTGGGCCGCCAAGATTGTCCGGGACGATCCCATGGGATTGAAAATTGAAGGTTGGCAAACTCCCGGCAAGCGCAAACAGGCCTATACGGAAAGTTTTTTCAAGATTTATCTCGCACCCGATGGCCTTGGCCAACGTTACACGGAAACGCATATCAATCCGTTGGGCAAAATCTGCGATAAATGGCATAAGTCGCCATGGCGCAGGGAAGTCAGCGAGCGCATCGGCGCGGAGCATTTTGAAAAACCGGATGTGCCGGAATGGAATTGTCCGGGCATGCAAAGCGCCGTGCTGGTCCGGGGCACGCTGAACGATCCCTACGACATTGATGGCGGCTGGCAGGCTGAAATTGCCATTCCATTTGCCGAATTGAAGCACCTGGCGGAGGGAACAAATTATCCGCCGCGGCCCGGCGACCGGTGGCTGGCCCACCTCGGTCGCCGTTACGCCACGCGTGACGGCAAGGCCTTTTACTGGACCTGGCCGGTGATCGGCGTCCGCGATTGCCATAATCCGGACAAGTGGGGCGGGATTCGTTTCCAGGCCGAACGGACTTTCGCGCCAACGGCAAAAACCGCGCAGCTGCCGAAAGCGGAATTTGCCTGGCGCGCCATGTGGGCGCGCCACAAGGACATGCTGACGCTGGAATCAATCAGCAACCTTGTGAACACGTTGGAGGAAATGCGCGTCAACGCCGTCATTGCGTCCGCGGCTGCGTGGAGCGGGACGGTCTGTTACGACAGCGTATATTATCCCAAACCCAAAGGCGTAACCATTGATCCGTTGGGCGAACTGCTCCGCGCCGCCCGGGCGAAGAATATCCAGGTTTATGCCTGGACGATCAACCTGCGGGCGATGGACAAGCAATATATCAAAAACCATCCCGAACTGGCGCAGAAAATCCAGCCTTGGGAAGAACAATCAATCAAAATGCCGCGCGTCACGCCCGATCGTGTCAATGCCCATCCCGGCGATTGGCTGTGTCCCGACCGCGGGCTGGACCCGGAAGAAGCAAAATATTTAACCGAATTGATTTCGAAATACGACTTGGACGGCATCGGGCTGGATTACCTGGGCTACCGGAATTACTATGCCTGTTTCTGCGATTACTCGCGCGCGCAGCGCCTGCAATTCGCCGAAGCCCACCCGGAGATGGACGCAAAGGAAGTGTTAGCCAAATATTCCGAGGAACGGCTGGTGGAATGGACCAGGCAGATGCGTGAATTGCTGTTGAAAATCAAGCCTGATTTAAAGCTGGCGATCCATATCTATCCGGACTTTGATTTGAATCCATTGTATCCATCGAAATTGCACGTGGATTACTGCGGGCAGACGGTGGCCTGGTTTTACAAGCCATTCTGGTCCTACGGCAAAATCCTGGATTTGTGTGAAGCATATCAGGCCGAATCGGGCAAGCAACATGCCTTCAACCGGTTTGTTCCGTTTGTCGGCGCGTACGGCGGCGACAAGCTGAAAACCCCTGAACGACTGCGCCGGGAAATCAGAATCGCCGGGTCGGTGGGGGCGCAGGGCATTATGCTGGCGTTTTTCGAAACCTTCAGGGAGCATCCGGAGTTGATTGAAGTGGTTAAGGAGGAATTTGCGCCATGCAACGAATGAACATCATCATTGCCGCCGCCTTGATCTGCTGCGCCGTTCGCGCGGAAGATATACCATCCATAACGATCCCTGAATGCCCGATGCCGCCGGCGATTGACGGCGTATTAACTGATGATTGCTGGAAGGATGCGGCGGAGCTTGCACACTGGTTCATTGTGGGCGATGACGGTCCCGTTGGCGATACCAACTGCCATCAGGCCTGGTTGGCCATGGATGCGCAATGGCTTTACGTGGCCTTCAAGGTGTCGCATCCGTATGCCGGCAGCATTGCGCCCCAGGTCATGGAACGCGACGGCCGGGTGCAGTTCGAGGATTGCGTCAAGGTGCTGTTTGATCCCGGCACGCATTTTGATCCCTGGTATCATTTCCGCTTGAGCGCGGGCAATATCCAATCGGACCAGAAGAATTCAAAATCGGGCGGCAGCGATCAGGCATGGGACATCCCCTGGCGTTCAGCGACGAAAATCACGGATAACGGCTGGCAGGCCGAAACGGCCTTGCCTTTCGCCATGATGATGGATGCCGGATCGCTGGATCTGGCGTGTGCCCGGCTGAACCTGATGATCCATTGCGTGATTCCGGTGTACGACCGGCTTAACGTCAAGGTGGATGAAAAGCGGATCATGTTCAGTTGGGCGCCCGTCCGACGCCGGTTCTGGTCCGATCCGGAAAAATTCGGACGGATTCTCAACCTTGCCGGACGCGAATTCAAGGCGCCGTTCCTGCCCGGCTTCCGGAACGCGCGGGTGGGCCCCTATTACCAGGCTGACGGCCAGTCGTTTTATGATGTTAGTCTCGAATTGTTTACGCGCGCCAGCCCGTCCGGCCGGGTGGAATTGGTTGTGATTGATCAGCCGGCCGGCGGCCCTCCCCGGGAACAAACGCAATTGACGGATTTGTTGGGCGACTCGATCATGCCGGTAAAAATGGCTGTTCCTGTCCCGGCAATGGGCAAACGCGATGTGCGCATTCTCCTGCGCAATCCGCTCGGACGTGAAAACTGGCAGGCGGATTTGGTTCGCGACACCGGCGCGTTGAATGTTTTTGAAGCGTATCTTGATCGCTCGTATTACACGGCGGAATCCAATGCCCATGTAATCGGACAAATCAATCTGCCCGAAAGCGTGTTGCGGGGCTTGGAATTGCGGGCGATGGATGAATCAAGTGAAAACTTGGCCGTAATACAAAATCCCGGCCTGCGCCCCAAACTGGCTCTGCCGCTAGCCGCTATGCCGGCGGGACGCAACCAGGTGCTGGTTGAATTGCGCGATACCCAGAATCGTTGCGTTGCCGGACAGGAACTGACTTGTATCAGGCGTCCACCCGGCCCGGGAAGCGAAGTTAAAATTGATCTGGAGCATCTATGCGTATTGAAAAATAACGAGCCTTTTTTTCCCGTGGGGCTATGGGGCGTTGTGGACGACCACCCATACATGGCGGCCATGGCGGAAGCCGGCATGAATGCCGCCATCCCTTCGCCCAACGCCAAGGATCCGGCCTGGATCGAACAATTGCTCGATACCGCCTCCGCGCATGGCATCCAGGTGGTGGCGCGACCGGACAAGTTTGACCGTATGACGCCGTTGCCGGACGCCGAAAAAGTCCTGGGCCCGGCATTGTTCGAAAAAATCAAGCGCCAACCGGAGTTCCGGTTCGATCCGACCAACAATGTCCTGTGGGGCAAGCCATCCAAGGAGTTGATCCTGCGGCCCGGATTGTCCGGCGCCGGCGGGCTGGGCACTCAAAAGGCAACCTGGCTTTTTACCGAGGCGGCGCGCGGCAATCTGCCGATCTACCGCGAAGTCGCCCGGCATGCCCTGCGGCATGAAAACCTGCTGGCGTATTTCATCTACGACGAGCCGATCATTCCGCTGCTGGGCCAGGATGTCGCCGGGCAATTTATTCAAAAGGCCTTGAACGAGACGGACGGCTATCATCCCTTGCTTTACGTTTACGGCGGCAGCGTGCCGGATGTGCCGCAGGCCACATCTTTTCTCGATATCCTTTGTGTGGATTGTTATCTGAGCACCGGCGGCGGATCAAATTACGGGATGCAATGGCTGGCGAAACAGACCTGTTTGATCAACCAGCGCTGCCACGCGGACAAAAAAGTGTTCTGGCTGTTGCTGATGGCCGAACGCATTTACATGACGCATAAGCGATTCCTGCTGCCTGGTGAGCAGCGCTGTCAGACGTACCTGGGATTGATTAACGGCGCCCGCGGCATGTTTTATTTCAATCAACCGGTATTTTCCGGGTTGATGTGGGATACGCTCAGCCAATTGGCGCGTGAAATCCAGGTGTTGGCGCCGGCGCTCTTGCGCGATTCAGCCGCCGGCGCCATAAAATATTCGCCGGGCGAGTTTGATTTCGGCAAGGGTGTTGTCCCTGACATAGTGATGAATTGTTACCGCTATCCTGACGGGCGCCGTCTGCTACTGGCCGTCAATATCGCCAATTATCCCGTGACGGCCGCTTTTACGAGTTCCGCCCTGGCCAATGTCGGCAAAATCAACCGGTTGTTCAAGGACATCGAAATCGCGGTTCATTCCGGCATGTTTGAAGAACAACTCGAACCGTTGGCCACCCGCGCTTATGTCTGGCGCGATGCTGCTTCATCGCCGGAGGGTAGGGGGCGCGCACCCCGCGCCCCCGCACCAAAACCCCGAGGATGGGCCCCCCCAGCGCCCGGCGTTTAGCCCCC
>JAXGSX010000026.1:0-19494 GCA_040775225.1 Kiritimatiellia bacterium
CTTTTCGAACCGAATTCAAAACACTGCGACGGAGAGGAAGCAAAGTAAAATCGATTTGCGGGCATACGCCCGCCTTGGGCAAGGAAATCAAATTCATGAATAGAACCATGGCGGCAGATTTCAAGAATCCCGGCAGTTCGTTCCGCGCCAAGCCATTCTGGGCATGGAACGGCAAACTGGATGAAACCGAATTGCGCCGGCAAATCCGTGCGATGCAACGCATGGGCCTGGGCGGCTTTTTCATGCATTCGCGCGTCGGACTTGACACGCCCTACCTCTCCGAAGAATGGTTTCGCCTGGTCAGCGCCTGCGTGGACGAAGCCCGTAAAAACAAAATGGAAGCCTGGCTCTATGACGAGGACCGCTGGCCCTCCGGCGCCGCCGGCGGGTTGGTGACCAGAAACAAAAATTACCGCGCGCGCACGCTGGTGATGGATGAACTTGCCAAACCGGCCGAGCTCCGGCGCGGGAACAAATTGCTGGCGGTTTTCATCGCGCGCCGCAACGACGCGGGGATGCTGGCCTACGCCCGCCGCATTGCCCGGCCCGGCGCCGCGCGGCTCGCGCGCGGCGAGTTCCTGCTTACATTCCGCTCCGCAATGATGCCGGACAGCTCATGGTTCAATGGTTTTACATATCTGGATACCCTTAACCCCGCAGCCGTGCGCGAATTCATCCGCGTTACCCATGCGGAATACGCCCGCCGCTTCCGCAAGGAATTCGGACGGACCATTCCCGGCATCTTCACCGACGAGCCGCATCACGGCCCCATGTACAACCATGCGCTGGACATCCCCGGGATTCCCTGGACCGGCGCCCTGCCCGCAATTTTCCGGCGCCGTTATGGCTACGACCTGCTGCCGCATCTGCCGGAGTTGTTTTACGACATTGAGGGGCAACCCGTATCCCAACCGCGCTACCATTACCATGACTGCCTGTCCTGGATGTTCAGCGAGTATTTCTGCCGCCAGATCGGCGAGTGGTGCGCCCGGCATAAACTGCCGCTAACCGGACATCTGCTCGGCGAGGATTCTCTGACCGCGCAAACCGACACCTGCGGCGATTGCATGCGGGCATATGCGCACATGCAGATTCCGGGGATGGATTTACTGACCGAGCGCCGCCGGATTTACATTACGGCCAAACAGGTTTCCTCGGTGGCGCGCCAATTCGGGCGCAAGTGGCGTTTGACCGAAACTTACGGCTGCACCGGCTGGGATTTTTCGCTTGAAGGCCACAAGGCGTTGGGCGACTGGCAAGCGGCACTGGGGATCAACCTGCGCTGCCAGCACCTGAGCTGGTTCACCATGGCCGGCTCCGCCAAACGCGATTATCCCGCCTCCATTTCCCAGCAATCGCCCTGGTGGGAGTCTTACGGCAAGGTGGAGGATTATTTTGCCAGGATCAATGCCGTCATGACCCGCGGTGAAGAAGTGCGCGACCTGCTGGTAATCCATCCGGTGGAAAGCGCCTGGCTGCTGTATCAGATGCAATTCGCAAGGAAGCACACCCAGGCGGATATCAATAAAAAATTCATCAAGCTGACGGAATACCTCCTCCAGCACCAGTTGGATTTCGATTTCGGCGCCGAATCCATCTTGCTAAAACACGGCCGGGTGCAAACCGGCAGCGGCGGCGCACGCCTGGTTGTGAATCAGGCGTCTTACAGCGCCGTGCTGGCGCCGGAAATGCTTACCATGCGCTCGTCCACCCTGCGCCTGCTGAAAAAATTTGCCGTGGCCGGCGGCCATGTGGTCTTCCTGGGTGCGCCGCCGGCGCTGCTGGACGCCCGACCGTCCGACTTGCCGGCCGGCTTGGCCGAAAATTGCACGCGGATTGCCGGTATGTCCCCTGCCCTTATCAGGACTTTGGATCCCGCCTGCCGCCGGATAAAAATAAGCGATGAGGCAGGCAAGCCAGTGCCTTCGGCGCTTTACCTCTTACGCCAGGATGCAACTGCGTATTACCTGTTTGTGGTCAACACCAGCCACTCCCGCGCCCAACTTAAACGTTTTTTGGATGTCCGGGTATGCGAACGCCGGACAGCCTGGCGTGAAATCGTTATCCGCGGCTTCGCCGATTGCGCCGGCGCGCCGCAATCATGGAATCCGGAGTCCGGGCAAATCGTTGCGGCCAACGCCCGGAAAGCGCCGGACGGCGCCTGGGAAATCCGCGCGCCTTTCCACCGGCTGGCCAGCCATGTGCTCGTCATTCCCAAACGGCCTGTCCGGGCGCATTTGCCGCAGGCAATATCGCCGCGCAAAACCAAAACCATGAAATTGCCGGCCGGACAACGCCCATTCGCCATGAGCGAACAGAATGTCCTGGCGCTGGACCGGCCCGCGTTCCGCCTCAATCGCGGACCATGGCAGCCGGCCGGAGAAATCCTGCGGATTGACCGGCAGATTCGCGAGAAGCTGGGACTGCCTCTGCGTTCCGGCCGCATGGTTCAACCCTGGGCCAGACCGCCTGAAGCAAATCCCATTGCGGGCCGGATTGAATTGCGGTACACCTTCAACGTCAAACATCCGCCGTCCGGCATGCTGCGCCTTGCCATCGAACAGCCCGGCGACTTTGATATTCGCCTGAACGGCGTGCCCTTGCCGGCTGACACTGATAGCGGTTGGTGGTGCGACCGCTCTTTACGGTTGCTGCCGGTTGACCCGGCGCTGTTGCGGATCGGCGCAAATGAACTCATTTTGACCCACACACGCTACACGGCGCGTTCCAACCTTGAAATCATTTACCTGCGGGGCAACTTCGGGGTAGTTTTGCGCGGCACAGACGCCTCGCTGATCCGGCCGCCCGCCGCCTTAAAACCCGGGGACTGGACCCGGCAAGGCCTGCCGTTTTATTCAGGCAACCTGACATACCTGTGGCACAATGTAAAAATTCCGCGCATTCCCGGATCGCAATACTTACTGCGCATTCCAGCATTCCGGGGGACGGCTATCCGGGTGCTTGTCAACGGACGTCCGGCCGGCATCGCGGCATGGCCGCCCTATGAAGCTGACATCACCGGCCCTTGCGCGGGCAAGCCGTTGACCATCGGCGTAGAAATCCTGGGACACCGCCGCAATTCACACGGGCCGCTGCACCATGCGGAAAAGTGGCCGCGCTGGACCGGGCCGGCGGAATTCGAAACCCGGGATGCATTATGGTGGGAAGATTACCAACTGGTCCCCTGCGGGCTGATGGCGCCGCCGGAAATATTGATCCGCCAGGCATGATGGGCGCTGGGATTATTCCTGCCGGCCGCGTTCCAGGTTCGGCATGTATTGCCCGCCGAACATTTCCTGTTTGATGCTCGCCGAATCGCGGTTGACGAATAATTCCGCCCCGGCGGCCTTGCATGCCGGACCGTAAATGCAATTCAAGTCGTAAAGATACGGGCGCAATCCGATCCCGGCCTCTTCATCCGCAATATAATTCCGGTATTCGGCATTGGTAATGGCCGGGTAATACAGCGCCTTGCCGCTGATTTCGCCGAGATAAAGGCCATCCACCAATTTCTCGTTCAGCCATGTGCGCCAGTCAATGAAGATATTGCCGTAGGGCGGCCCAAAATATTCCGCGCGGGGAATGCCGATGTACAATTTTTTGCCTTTCGGCCAGACCGCGCGCAAATCCCTCAAAAAGAGCGTCGCCGCTTCGCCCAGTATCCGGCGCCGCGTCTCCTGGACATCCGGGCGGCGCCAATAGGCCGCCTCCCTGAAACTTACGCCGGCGCGCCTTTGCAACTCGGCGTCGGTCACGTCGTTATAGCCGAACTGCTCGCCATCCAGGGCCGGCACCGAATGGCTGCGGGTAGAAATCAGCATGCCGTCAAAATCATAGCTTTGCATTTCCCACAGGAAGCGCTTGATGGCATATTCCCGCGCTTCCGGATAGCGGTATTCCCAGACGCCGTAGTGCGGGTGCCCGAACCGGTCCACCCGGCAGATGCCCGGGCGGTCGTGCTGGAGCCGGCTTTCCCACATGAACGGCGTGGCTAATCCGCCGAAGAGCATCCACGGCGGCGCGAAATTGTCGAACAAGCCGTCGCCCCAGTGCAGGGCCAGCATGCCATTGGCGCGGATCAGGTCCAGCACCTTGGGATTCAAATCGCCCTGGGTTTTGAACATAGCGGCGGTGTTTTCATAATATGCCCGCACCCGCCGGGTATCGGGATGCTGCGGATCGAACGCGGAGAGGTCACGTCTGACCGAGAATTCCGCCTTATGATCGGGGAAGATGGTCCGCCAGACGATGATCTTGTTGCCTTCGGCCGCCAGGATGGCCATTTGCCGGATCAGCGGCTCCAGGGTCATGCTATGCCCCTTGTCAACCGCATCGCCCCAGGTGATGCGATAAACATCTTTCATCCGGTCAAATCCGAATTTTTCGGCGAACTCCAGTTCCGCCGGCGTGTAACGATCGCTCCGGCGCAATTTGATCTCGCCGGGTTTGACTTTGTATTTTGAGGATGACATTTTGTTTTTCCTGTCAGGTTTACCGTTTGCCGGCCTGATCCGGTTTTTATTGCCGGACGATTTCCAGTCCTTGAATTTTAAATTTTTGGGGATTGGGCATATCCAGGGCCAGTTCGCCGTTGGTGACTTCAATCCCGGGGATGTCCTTGACGTAAGCGGTGCGGAAGCCGCCGGCAGCGGCATTGAAATCGTAATCGCGCAAAACCGGCTGCCCCTGGATGTCGAGGTCCGTCAGGCGTTCGCCGGTGCTGAACTGCCAGCCCTCGGCATAATGTAATTTGACGGTGTACCGGCCATCCGGCACCTTGAAACGATAGCCCCGGAAATTGAATCGCTCCGTGCGGTAGATTTCCGGATCGGAGGTATTGACCACATCCACATTCCCGCGATGAATCGTCATGCCGCCATCGCCAATGTATCCATAGGCGTTCAAGCCGTACTGGTAGAACTGATCCGGCAGCCATTCCCGGCCGGCGCGGTCGCGATAGGGTTGATCGCTCCCCAGGTTGACCCGGTATTCCGGACTAGGCGCGGGCAAGCGCCCGGCGCTTTCCAGACGCTGCCGCTCCCGCATGTAATTCAGCATGGTCACCACCCAGGGATGCTGCGATATGGCCAGGACCGTTGAATAATCCTCCGCCGCCAGGGCGCCGTTCAGATCCTTGACTTGCTCCAACAGGCCGGCCGCATTGTCCGGCAGACCGAACTGCGCGCAAATTTCCGGCGCGCCCAGCCGGGCGAGATATTCCAGCATCGCGCGGATGCCGCCGCACCAGGCCCGTCCTTCCGCATCTATTTCCGTTGTCGCGGTCACCGGCGCCATGGCCGCGGGACATTCCAGAACGCGGATGGCATAGGCATCCAGTTCTAACTCCAGCCGGCCGGCCGCCAGGGGCAGGTTTGCGCCGGCAACGCGATCCAGGATAGCGGCTGCGGCATTATCGAATTTGATGGCGGCGCGCACGGTCCACCAGGCCGAATTGACGATGTACAGGAAACGGCGGCCGTCACGGATTTGCTCGCGGATCACCAGGTTGCGATCCAGCCCATTCCCGGTTAACGCCCGATAAATGCCGTCAGGAATCGAACGGAACGCGGCGGCGAACGGCCGGCGTTGATCCTGGTGCGATGTGTAAAGCTGGCCGTCGGTCCAGATATAGGCAATGGTGCGAGGGGTCATGCCGATCAGTCGGTCCGCAAACGGTTCCCGATAGTAACGGTGACTCATCCAGGGATTGGGGTTGACCTGGGTCTGACCCTGCCAGATCCAATTGGTGTAAAAGGCATTGATTACATCCGGCTCGGTGAAATCGCAGGTTATGAAACATGCCGTATCCGGGCCGTTGTCCAGGAGTTGATTGAATTCGGGATGGCGGTTAAAGGTGTTGAACAATCCCGCAAGGCTGGGGTTGCGGCGAATATAGGCTTCATTGTAATACAACCAGCCGGGCGCCATGCCGTCCCCGTCCTTGTAAAGGCGCGGATCGTAATCGGAAAGAGCGAAAACTTCCGACACCGGCCGATTGTCCAGCAGGACCGACTCCGCCATGCGGCGGTAACGGGCGCCATGTTTTTGGGTAAAGACATAATAACGGCTGCCCGGCGCGGCCTGGCGCAACGCCTGGCATGCCTGCCGGTGCGCCTTATGAATCATGCGCGCGCGAAACTCAATCCATGGCGCGCGGGCATGTTCCAGAATCCAGGTTTGACGCAATTGGCAGCGATCCGGGGCATCGGCCGGCACCGGAACTTTTATTCCCGTATCCTGTTCGAACAGTTTGACGGAGAGATCGTCCCAACCGTAATCCAACACCTCTTCCAAAGCTGTCGGCCGGTTCGGCAGGTAAACCGCCGGCCCCGACAGCGCGCCGGCAATCACCCCTACCCCGCCGAACGAGCCATACTTGCCATAGCGTTGGCCGATTTCGCCAACCAGCCGTTCGATTTCCGTCACCACCAAGGGGTGCATGAAATTCCAATTCCATTCGCAGCCTCGATCCTGGGTCTGGGCGCCGTTGGCGCCCAACTGCAGAATGGTGGGCGCGCCGGTGCGCACTTCCCGGGAAGTGAATTTGTTCTCCCGCAGCAGGCGTTCCGAACGGGTGAATTCCACGCAGGGGATCAGCGCCAGGTCATTGGCGGCGAACATCTCGAACATCAGGGCGAAATTATCGTACATGGGCGTAGCGGCCCGGCAATCCTCATCCGACGGCCAATCCTTGCCGCGATACATCCACATGCCGCAGAAAAACATGTTGTCCCCGCAATACCGCATATGCCGAATCTGGTTTTCAATGGTCCGATACCAGTTGCGCAGAAAACCATGATGCTTGTACCGGCTCTGGCCATACATCTTTTTAAAGGAATCGCCATCCGGCCCGGCGTAAAACGTCTCCATCCGCAGGGTGGCGCGCTCGGTTTGCGCGCCGAACAGGCGGTACGGCTCGGCATTGGGCAAGGCCATGGCCGGCAAATCCTCCACCTCGTATATCCGGATGGCGGATACCGCCGCCCGTTTCCCGCCCCCTCCGATATTAATGACATCCACAGCAAAATTCGTATATTGCGGATAGACCATGAACTGCGCGGTTTGCAGTTTGCCGGTCAGTGGATACAAGGCGCCGCCGACACATACGCATACATTGGCGCGCGCCCGGTCGCCAGTCACATACTTTTTTTCCATCACCCGGGCCGTAAACGCCATTTCGCGGTCATCCGGATAATCCACCACCACCAGGTGCGGCTTCCAGGGATTTTTTATCGCGACGGCATAGGAAAACCAGTCGGAAAACGCGCGGCCGGTTTCGCGGTAGCGCAGGCCGTTGGATTCGCCAACGCGGCTGGTGGGCTCCGCCGGCGGTTTGGCGGATTTGGCGATGGCCAGATTCATGATCCCCGGGTGATCTATGAACGGGTGCGGGTCATCCGGGTCGCCGCAGTGGATTTCATCCACCAGGGTCTTCCGGGTTTCCGCCTCCACTTTATCCCATGCCACCGCGCGTTGCGGGATTCTGCCGATGACCGCCAGTTCCTCAATCCGGGTGTCCAGGATCGCGCCGTTTTCCCGGGCGGAAATTGTCAGGTCATACACGCCAGGCAGTTCCGGCTTGCACTCGAACCGGTAGTGCCGGTCAGTATCGTCATGCTCCAATTCCTCAAATTCGCCTTCCCAGACGATCTTTGCCCGGTCAAATGCATCCACCAACCGCCCGGACAGTAGTGGCGCCGGCCGGCCGGTGCGTACCGGCAGGGTGACATCCAGGCGGATACCGTCCGCCAGGCTGAACAGGGGCGGCGTATCCGCCGGGGTTGGCATATCGGGAAAGGCAATGCCGATCGGCCCCAGGTAGGGCGGATCCCGCATAATCGCGCCGCCGCTGTGGCTGTCATTGACCAGGATGGATTCGCCGGCATTGCGCCAGACCCGCACAGCCTGCCAAGCGGCGTCATCGTAGTCCGGCTGTTCCCAGCCGTCCGCATCAAGATAGGTACCCTTCCAGCCGGCGCCGCTGCCGAACCGCCGGAACGAGCCATCATCCAACAGGACAAATCCTTCCACCACTGCGCCAAACTCTTCAGTTGGACGTACGCCCTCCAAGTTCACGCTCCGGCCGGCCCAACTGGACAGTGCGATCACATTCCGCCCGGGGCGCAATGCCGGCGCGATATCCACTTCCAAACAGGGTCCGCCTGGCATTTTTTCCGCTTGTAATTCGCGGCCATTGACGAATATTCTGGCATCCGGGCCGGGCATTTTCACCACTAGCCGCGCTGCGCGCGTCGGTTTTTCCAGTTCGATCGCTCCGCGCAATTTCATTTGCGTGTATTGCATGCCCATGGCCACCCAGTCAATTTCCACCCGGTTTCCCACCCCGCCCGGCTCGATGCACAGGGAATGCCGGCGCGGATTCTGCAGTTCGGAATTGAGGGGAAAGGTGAAAACGACATCCTGCCAATTCGTGCCTTGGATGGTCTTGGTCTGCTGATGAAGCCGCGCCGGCTCGCCGGCCTGGCGGGCGGATACCGTCCAGGCCGACTCGCCCAGGCTTTGCCGGACTCGCATCCGGACAAACCACAGCTTGCCGAAAGTCCAGCGCACGTCAATCGGCCAGTCTTCCCCGATATCCATCCCCGGCACGCCCGCATCGTTGAAATGATCACCCCAATAGAAACAGGCATTGGACTCAACCACCGCCAACGACAATATCCCGTCCCGGACGACGGTATTCGTGATGCCGATAAACCGGGTAATACCATCTTGTCCGCCTTCAAAGTTCCAGGTATGCCCGGAATAGGCGGAATCGGTGCCATAAAGCTCCGCCGCGCCGGGCAAATCGGTTGGTGTAATCACCCGCGCCGTCCAGCGGTACAGCGGATCCTCCAGCCCGCGCGGATCGGTTAATCCCGACAAGCCGACACCGCCAGCCGGCGTGGCGTCGAGTTGCCACGCCAGTCCCGTCAATACAGCCAAGGAGCATATCCATTTCTTTTTCATCATAATTATTCCTTATTCATTTCAACCCGCACCGTCATGCTGAATCCCACCCGGTCGCCGGGCAGCAGGTTGCTGCGCGGCCAGACGCCTTCGGGATAAAAATTGCCATAGTGGATGTGGAAAATCTTCTGCGCGCCGCCTTGATATTTTGGTCTGGTAATGCCGACTTCCGTCCCGCGCGGCCATTGGACGGCGATCCGCCGGTCGTCCAACTGGAAACACAACTCCTTGAGATTGTCCACGGCCGGCGTTTCCAGACTGAACCGGCCGGACACCGACCGGCCGAAACGCTGGTTGGCGGTAAACTCCAGTCCTTCGCAATCCCGGAACGCGCCGCTGACAAAAATCCCCTGCGTCGCGGGGGACGGAGTCACCACTTCGGCATCCCAGGCGTAATCGAATCCATCCGGCCGCACATCAAACACCTGGCGCACCGCCAGGTCGCCGCCCCGGCCCTCGTAAACCAGGCGCAAGCCGGCGGCGTTCGATTCCACGCTGCAAGCCCATTCCGCCCGGATGCCGCGTTCCCGCCGGCCTTGATAATTCAGGTTGACGTCCGGCCCGATAATCAAGCGGCGGCGGGCGACATAGAGGTCAAACTTCCCGGATGGCTGCACGCGCAATTCAAAACCATCCGTGCGGATGACATGGCGCCCCGGCTCTGAAGTTGACAGGCGCAGCGCATCCGTCTCGGCGAAAATCCGGCAGGCCGCGCCAAGCAGCAGGAATAAACTCAGGATGGATGCCATCTTTGATTTCACAGTAATCCGTCAGTCCTGGTTTTAGGCGGTATCGTTATCGGCATCTAAATCGGCATCGATCCCGATAGCGATAACGATGTCGACCCCGATGTTGTATTGCTACTTTATTACCTGTGGTATGCTACTGAATCTGAAACATCACACCTTGCGACAAATACTCGTAACAGCCCATATCAACTTCCCGCATGAACCGGTCAATCCGCGGCCGGCCGGCCAAATCCGTAGCGCCCGCCATCCAATTCTGATTCATGCCCGCATTTATACATGGCGACTGGCCGGTCAACCGGAAATCGCCGGTTGACGGGCCGGCAAACAATGGATCGGCCTCTGTGATGTCCGAGCCTTCCAGTCCGGCCGCCGGCATGGTGCAGCCGCTGTAAAATCGCGGTGTGACGCCGGCGCTGGCATACCAGTTGCTCCCGGACACGCCCTGGTTATACATGACGATGGAATTGGACACCACGCCGCCGTCAGTCTCAAACTTGATGCCGCCGGTGCCGGCGACGCCATTGGTGGAGACATTACCCACGATGGTGCAACTCTCGATAAACATATTGGATTGAACAGCCATGCCGGCTACACCGGTTGTGCTGGCATTGGTATTCCCGCAAATAAGGCAGTTGCGGACAATGGAAGTACCAGTGCCAAGGGAATCAATAGCCAAGCCGCCATACCAGTATCCCCGGTTATTGCGGATTACACACCGGTCCAGACAGACTCCCCTCCGGAAATATAAGTTGGCGCGGGCATTTTCCACGTTCCCTTCAATGATTGAATCAATAATTATAATTTCCGGAACCCTGTTGGTGTTAGAACATGAATCAATTATTCCGCCGGCGCGCACGGCCGTGTTCCCGGCAATTGTGCAATTGCTGACCATGCCGCCCTGGCCGTCAGCATGAATGCGAAACATTATGCCTCCGCCGTAAAATCCCGTATTGGAGACTATGGTGCAGTCTTGAACCGCCGAATTGATGGGCTGGTATTGGTAAATGCCCCCACCGGCTTTATGCTCGTCCGTATCGCCAATCTGGGTGTTGTTCGACACCAGACAATCAACCAGCCGGCTGCCCGTGCCTTCCAGAAACACCCCGCCTCCGGTTGGAAAAGATCTATTGCCGGCAATTACACAATCTTCCGCGGGGGCGCTGCTCAAAAGCAATCCCCCGCCGCCGCGATAATAGGTGGCGGCCGAGGTGACCACATTATCGGCCAAAATAGTATTGCGAACAATTCCTGCGTATAGGTAAACACCGCCGCCGCCCCGGTCGGCATTGGTGAGGGAATTGCCGGTTACCTGGCAATCGGTTATCAGGCAACCCGATCCATAGGCGTAAACACCGCCACCCTGACTGATCGCATAGTTGCCGGAAACCATGCAGTTGGAAAGCGTGCCGCCGGCGGCGTTGGCGCCGCCCATATATACCGCCCCGCCGTAATTGGTGTTCACGTTGCCCGCTCCGTTGCCGTTGGTCAGGGTGAACCCGGCCACCAGCGCGCTGGTGTGGTTGAGATAGAGGCAGCGGGAAACGTTTTGACCGTCAATGACGGTGTTGGTCGGGTCGAGCGCGCCGGCATTCCAACTGCGCAGGATTATGGCATTGGTCACAACGATATTGGTCGTCACCTGATACAGCCCGGTGGAAACCAGCACCGTGTCGGCGGAATATGTGGCCGCCCGCGCGACGCCGTTGCTGATAGTCCTGACGGCGTTGCTCCAGTCGTCCAAACCGGTGCGCGTATCGTCGCCGGTATTGCCGTCCACGTGGATGGTCTGGGCATGGATCACGCCCGCCTGGTGCAGGCAGCAAACCATGCACGACATCAGCATAAATCTGAACCATCTTACTGATAATGCGTTCCACATATGCGCCTCCTGTTTAAGTAAATACCTGAATCCGTGACCGGCGAAGCCCGTCACGGATTCAGGCACCGGTTTCTATGTCCCACTCCCGCCTGCAAGTTCATGCTTTTGACACCGAAAACCGACAGCGCAGGCTGGCGTCGGCCACGGTCAACCGTCCGACCTTGTAAATGCCGTTGCGATTGGGCGCGTCAAAGGTTTCCATCCTCGCCGTTACCCTGTCATTCAAGCAACGCACGCCATACACAAAACCCTTGAACAAGACTTCAAACCCATCGCGCAGGACGGTGATCGTGGATGTATCCCGTCCGTTGCTGGCCAGCAACGGAACCCGCAGATTCAGCGGGTAGCCGTTCTTTTGCACAACTGTCAATTCCATGCCGGCGGCGGTAATCTCATACAACTCGGAAATGGCGCATGATTCATACTCGTAATCCACATTAAAACGGATGCGCCCCGCGTTTTGTTCCAGAATTTCACATCGTGCCCGCAGCGTTTCCCCGGCCAACGCGGCCAGCCAGCATCCATCCCAGCCCGGCCCGATGGCGATATTGTCCGGCGCGGCTGGCACGCAGGTCAGATAGTCGGGCGTTGCGGTAATGGGCACGGAAAGGCAAAGCTCAGCGGGACAACCGGCAAAGTGCAGGCGCCCCAGCCCGGTGGCATCGTATTTGAAATCGGCATTAGTGTCAATTTCGAGATGGACGCCACCGCAGGCGGCGAATACCTTGTGGAAGGTTGTCGCGGGTTGGAACACATATCCGCCGCATTCCGCGGGGCAGGTTGTTTCCGGTATCGTATCATCCGCCATCCGGCAGGCAAACCCGATCTGGCTGGCGATGAGCAGTGAATAGACGCCGTAAAACCCGTAGCTGCGCTGCCGGCCATGCTGGGTCTCGGGCGGGAACATGTTTTTATTGAAAAACACGGGGGATGCCAACAGGTATTTCTCGATCGCCTGCATGGCCAGCGCCGCCGCGCGCATGAATGCGCCCGCCATGGCCTTGTCACCCGTGTCGGCCCATCGGCGCGCCTCATACAAACACACAATGGCGAAGGATATTTCCGTGAAATTCTGCTGGCTGCTGCGCCCGCCAAACGGAAACTCGCCTATGGACGATTGATACAGCAATTGTGACAACCCGCCCCGTTTGAGTGTTTCGCTCAATTTTTCATATTGCGCCCCATGATACCCGGCCCACATGGCGATGCTGAGGTTCATCCGCGGGGTGACATCATATACCAGCGGCGCGTGCGGATCGTTATACATGCCGTTCTCATCGCAGCGGGTCAGTTGCTGCGCGATGTATTTGTCCATGAAGGCGGTGTTGTCGGCCAACCCGTATTTCTGTTTCAACGCCTCGCCGGCAATGCCGAAGGTCACGAAATTATGGAGCGCTTCCGGTTTCGGTGTGTTCGTCAAAGTACGGCTGTAAGTCGTTTCCGGATCGTAATCGGCCAGCAGATGCGTCCATTGGTCGGATTGAGACCGCGGCACTTTGCCTTTCAAGGCGATGAAGGCCATCAACGCTTCTTTGACGATGAATTCGCCCCAGTACCTGGCGCGTCTGTAATAAAGGTCTTCCAACGCAGGAGTCAACGCCGCGGCACAAGGTTCGATCAAGTCCGCGCAGCGGCCGTGCAGAAGCTGCAACCCCAACGCGCCCAGGAACCGCGCGGTGGCGGTGTTGGTTTCCTTTTTTTCATATGGATCAATGATCCGGCCGCTGCCGTCCTGCCAGCGCACGGCGTTTCGAACAATGCGCTCCGCATGCCCCAGGCAGCGCTGATAAATGGAATCGTCAGCGCGCGCGACAACCGCCGGGCTTTGTTTCAGAACTCGCCGGACTTTTTGTTCCACGGATGTCATCTTGAGTTGCTTCCAAAAGTCAACTGAACTGACTCAAATCATACGACATAGCTGATGCCTGGTTCTACGCGGAATCCGTGGGTGAGGCCGGAGCGCATTCATCACGGAGAAGCCGGGAGCGGTGCTAACCGGAAGATATCCGGTCTTCATCCATGCTCACGTTACGCAGCGCATCGGCATCCGCGGCGACCAGCGTTTTGGCCCGCTCCAGCAGGACGCCAATCTCCGCGCGCATTTTTTGCTCCCCGGCGGCATCAATCCATTTCCCATCCCGCATTTTACCTTCCATCTGCGCGAGCACTTCGCGCATGACCGGCGCGGCTGCGTGGTAATTCCGGGACAAAAATTCCTCCTCCATACGCGCCCGTGGAACGAGCGGATCCCATAACATGCGGGCGCGAAAATAGGAATAGGGCATTCCGGGACGAATATTACCGCCGCCCAGGTTGAGTTTCCGATAAAGCGGCGCGTCCTCCCGGAAAACGGCTTCGCATCCGTAAAAGCCGTCCCGCCGCGCCGCGGCATTCCAAATTGTGATTTGCCGCGGATCGGCCGCGGCCTTGACCCATTGTTCCAACCGTTCCAGCGGTTGCTTGGTTCTTTCCCCGCCATATTCCCACCACTCGCCCTGGTCCATGGTATACCAGATCAGCAGATTCGGGTGCGGACGCACGCCATCGGGATTCGCCGAATAGTTGATATAAGCCAGCGACACCGCGCGCAAATCCGGGTGCTCCGCCGCGACTTTTTCCATGACCGCATTCCGGAATTGCAACACAAATCCGCCCCAATCGTCATAGCTCCCGCGCCGGCGCCGAGCTTGTATGCGCTTTAGTTCAGCCTGGCAGGCTGGGCAGAAACAGGCATCCGCCGCATACTCGCCGCCGCGCTCCGCATAATTATAAAAACCGCCGTCCGGCACCGTCAATTGCACGATTTTGACGCCGGGGTTTTGACGCACATACGCCTTGATGCCGGCGGCAAACAAGTCCACTGTCGCCGGGGCGCTGAAACAGAAAATATTGCCGCCGGGCTCGGCGCCAGTCAACTCCCCGCCCGTGAGGCGGCGGCCATCCGCCTGAACGCGGCCGACGGCATCCCAATCGAATGCTGCCGGCCGTTTATCGCGATCCGCCAGGGCATGGTCAATGATTGTCTTGAAAAATTCGTGGTGATGCCCCTGCGGGACCAAACCCGTGCCGCGGACGGCTTCGGGCAACTGCTCCGGATACAACTCAATGACATTGCAGCGTTGACGCAGACCCCATAAGGCCGCATCAGGGCCGCGCGGCCCCCAATGCGTCAGCAGGGTGCGCACGGGGAAATGCGGCCCCTGAACAATTTCGAAGCCGGATGGGATCTCGATCTGATCTCTTTTGGAAACCGTCTTGCTGACATAATTGGCGTCGAAATCACGGGCGCCGAATCCGCAGTCCAAAAACCGTTCGAGGAATTCATAGACGCCGTAACACGTTCCGCGGTCGCCGCTCCCGGCCAGCAGCACATCTTCCCCGGACACGGCAATGCAGAAATACTCGTCCTGAGCCAAAAAATGATTGTCCGCGGTCATTTGGCCGACACGCGCCGGCCCCAGCCAATCCCGCAGCCGCCGGTCGGTGCGGATGTTCCCCACCCGGAGGCAGGGGGAACACGGCTCGTCATGGCGCTTGATCTCCAGGCAGGCGCCGCTGCTTTTCCCGATCAAGCGCTGCAATTCACCGGCCGCGAATACAGAAGCCGCTTCCGGGTGACGGCACAACTGAATGCAATAGGCGCTGTTCCCGCGGTTGGATAAAGGAATCTTCACAACTTAAAGCATCCGTGCCATATCAACGATGACAAGCATAATTCCTGATTTCATTCAAATCGCCCGTTTCAACAACATAAACCTGCCGTTGGCCTTGCGCATGGATCGAATCAATGGCGACCTGCGTATAATCGCGGTTCCAGCAGGGATGCAGATCGCAACGCAATTCTCCCTTCAAATCGTCCGGAGCATGGAATTTGCCCAGGATGATTTCGCGGTCTTTTTCGATGTCGTAGATTTTCAATGTCCGGAAGCGGTTTCCGTCAGGGTATGTATCCGTCAACAGCCAACGCCGATTGCGATGATAGCTCATATGCCCGTCAACGGTCAAATAGCCCGCGCCAATGACTTCGCGGGTTTTGTCCGTCACATTATAGAGATAATACGCCGGCGCTTCGCCGGGACTGCCGCTGCCCCAGAATAAGATATGCTCGCAGTCTCTCCATGTGGCATGCGAGACCAGTCCGTCGCTGACAATAATATCCAGCCCCGTGCCATCCGAATTAACCACCCACAGGCAATGCCGGCGCTCCGGCACCGCGCCGTCTATATTGACTTTCACTTGCCGCACCTGGCCGGCGAGATGGGGGCACCACATGCGGGCCAATCCGGCCAGGCGTGTTCCGTCCGGATTGAAGATCAGATGGCATAAATGCATTGGGGCGCCGCGCCGGGCATCCAAATCCGATGTCCGGGCGGCCACCTCCGCCATTGTGACCACGGGCCTGGTTTTCCCGGTCGTCAAATCAATGATGTAAACGGCGTCCTGCGGTGGGCAATTTTGCCCCGCAAAAGGGTCCTTCAAACCGGCATAGCCATAGCCCGGGCGCCACTCTCCCCATCGGGCATAGTTCAGCGAAGCCGCAATGCCTTTCGCATGCGACAGGGCCTGAATCGGCATTGAAAACCGCGTCTTGGCGCGCGAATCCATATCCAACACAAACGAATGACACTCGCCGTTTATAATATCATTGAAGATAATTTCACGTTCGGACAGCCAGTGCGGCATGCATCCCTGTTGAAAATTCCAGGCGGTGGTTTGAGCCACAGGCTGGAATTCCCGCGATGCAAGGTCAACCACGCCGATGGTCAAGCGATCGCCCGGCGCCGGCGGATGATCCTGGAAATCGCTCGCCATGCACAGGAAATACCTTCCGGAGGCATCCCATGGCTGCATGTCGTAATAGGCCTTGAAATGGAATTTCGGCCCGCGCGTCAGGGCTTGAACCTGGTAAACATCCGTATTTTGCATATGCGCCTTAATCCTTATCTAAAACTGAACATGCTGCCGCGCGGCATGAATTCGTAACAGCCCATGTCAACCTTGCGGACAAACCGGTCTATCCGCGGCCGGCCGTCCAAGTCCACGCCGCCCGGCATCCATTCCTCGTTGATACCGGCATTGACGCAGGGAGAACCTGGACTTAACCGGCCATCCCCATCGCCGAACAACGGATCGGCCTCAAGATTGCCGGCGCCCGTTAAACCGGCGATCGGCGCAGTGCAGGAATAATTCATCCGCGGCGTCACGCCTGATCCGGCCACCCAATTGTCCCCAAGCGTCCCCGTATTAAACATGACAATTGAGTTGGAGACCACTCCGCCCTCCGACGCAAAATATACCCCGCCTCTGGCGGCGCTGGCGTTCAGGGCAACGTTGCTGACAATGGTGCAATTTGGACGAAGGTATTGGAGGGAATGGTCAGGCCCGCCGCTCCATCTGGCCCAGTGTTCGTATTGCCGATAATCAGGCAATTGCGGACCATCGAAGTGCCGCCGGCCCGGTCTTCAATATATACACCGCCATACCAGTTGCCCAAATTATGCCTGACTTGGCATCCATCAATGATGGCGCCGCGCCGCAGGTATATGCCGCCAGTGCGGCCGGGCTCCCGGTTATTCTCGATCGTGGAATTAAGCACCCGGATGTCGGGAACGAAGGCATTCGCCGAACAACTATCGATGATGCCGCCCACCCGGTTGGTGCCAAAATTGCCATGGATGACACAGTTGCTGACAATGCCGCCCATGCCGTTCCCCGTGACACGAAACATTATACCGCCGCCATAACTTCCGGTATTGGCCACGATATCGCAGCCGTAGAACATGGCATTTACCGTCGAAATCGCGGCAATGCCGCCGCCGCCGGCAGTCCCATTCGCGGGTCCGATTGCCACGTTGTTCGAGATCGTGCATTCGGTTAAACGGCAATTAACGCCCCCTGCAATCACGCCGCCGCCGGTGGAATAGACATGATTGTCGGAAATCCGGCATTGTTCCGCGCTACCCGCATACAGATATAACCCGCCGCCGCCGCGAAATGTGGTGTTGGTAAGCGCATCCACAGCGTTATCCATCAGCGTCGAGTTGCGGATGAGGCCGTAATAGATGCAGGCGCCGCCCCCGCCGCTGTTAGCCTCCGAAACTTCGTTGCCTGTCAGCCGGCAATCCGTAACGACACAATTCGAGCCTTCTGCATATACGCCGCCGCCGCGCTGAATCGCCGTGTTGCCGGAAACGATGCAGTTAGAAAGCATGCCGCCGGCGGCTGTGGCGCCGCCCATATATACCGCCCCGCCGTAATTGGTATTCACGTTGCCCGAGCCGTTGCCATTGGTCAGGGTGAACCCGGCCACCAGCGCGCTGGTGTGGTTGAGATAGAGGCAGCGGGAAACGTTTTGCCCGTCAATGACGGTGTTGGTCGGGTCCAGCGCGCCGGCATTCCAACTGCGCAGGGTAATGCCGGTGTTGACGACGATATTCGTCGTCAACTGATAGAACCCCGTGGACACCAGCACGGTATCGGCGGAATGCGTGGCCGCCCGCGCGACGCCGTTGCTGATGGTCTTGACGGCGTTGGTCCAATCGTCCAAACCGGTGCGCGAATCGTCGCCGGCATTGCCGTCCACGTGGATGGTCTGGGCGCATGTCACATCGGCATGAAAAAGGTGGCAGATGGCGAACCAGACAAGCAGGGATTGAAATAAATACGACGTAATACTTTTTTCCATTTGAACCTCCCGGTCATCCGCGGATTGACTTGACATTTCGGCTTGCAAGGCTGAGTTTCCATCAAGCGTATCTTCTGCAATATTCGTCAAAGGCGCATATCAGCGCCCGGCCTGATTCAAGATTGGCTTCCCTGGTATAAAGATCGCCGGCGCCTTCGCAGCCGAAGGATGTTATGCCGTATTTCTGCCATGGTCCATGTCCCCAACTTTTATACACCTTCGATTTGACTTCGAGCAATTTCAAGGGCTTGCATAATCCATGCCGGTCATGTTTAAGCAGCAGATTACGCAAGTCTTCCCAATTGCCGGAAGTGCGTTTTACCATCCATTCGCCGGGCAGAATCATGGGCTCCATCACTCCGCTCCAGGTATGCATGCTCCAGGTCGTGTCCAGCGGCTCGTCTTTCATAAGCGTTTCAAAATCCTGCTGGGCCAGCCATGCTTCATGCGGTTGTATGCCGTAGCCAGCCGCTTCATCAGCGCCGCCATCGTCGCCTTCCGCGCGCCAGCGCTGCAAATCGCCGCCCTCGGCATTCATGCATTGCCAGCCGTGGGACGGGCCATCCGGGGCCGTCATGACCACGAAATGACAGATGTTTCCGCCGCGAAAAGTTTTGCCGGAATCCGACAACAGCCAGTTTATCATCCCAACCATTCTCCATTTGGCATTATATTCGACATGCTGGCAGGCAAAATAATGCCGCAACGGCCTGGCCGGCATCCGCCCGGCCGGTTGGAGAGTCAGCCGGTAGATATTTCTGCCGCCTAGCGATCGGCCGATGATTGTCTTTTCAACGCCGGGTTTGCCGATCCAACCCGCAATCAACGACTCCAGCATTTCGAATGACATTGGCACCTCGTTGCCGACATAAACGACATCCTGTTCGAATTCCGGGAAATGCACGGAATCCTCCGCCGGACAGCTCTGGCAACGGGGAAATCCTTTTTCCCAAAGCACAGGCCGCCAGTTTGCCAAATCATAACTCCAGGAAAGAAATCCAGCATTGAACACGCGACCCGGCTGGTCATAGCGCACAACCAGCGAAAGGCGATTGCCGCGGGCATGCCGTTTGATTATAAATTGGGGCAGATTGGGGCGATCGGGCCTGTTCGGGGCATGACCGAGAATGATCTGGAAACGATTCCGCCCAATACGTTCAATTTGCGCGCCGGCAGACCCCAATTGTCCGTTGAAATCAAAATCATCCGACATC
>JAXGSX010000027.1:0-19426 GCA_040775225.1 Kiritimatiellia bacterium
CGGGTTTCCCGCCGGACTGGATTGGCAGCAGTCCGGCCCGGTCCTGATTTTAAACAATACTTTGAAAGACTGCCGGACAATCTATTCCGCCGCCGGTATGCGCGGGAAAATCGTCTTCCGCCATAATATCTTCCAAAATTCGGCGCCGCCGGCGCCGGGCAATTTACCCGGCGCCGATGCCGTGATCAGTGAAAGAAATTTCTTTGTCGGTCCTGACGCAGACGAACATCTGCTGGCATGGCGCAATACCGGAATATACGAGCCGCATCATTCCGCGGCCATGGCAGCGGCGGAACTGGATGAATCTTTCCGCCCGGCCGGCCAGACCGCGCTCGGTTTCGCCGGGTTGCGGCATGAACCAGCCGGCGCGCGCCGGATCGAACCGGCTCAGCCGCCGCTGGCCTTGCAGGAATTTCAAGCCGCCGCAACACAGCCGCGTGCGGCGGTGATTGCCTGGGAAACCCCGGGCGACTTCCCCGATTGCCGCATCCGAATCCTGGCCGGACCGGACCCGATTGCCGAAAAGACCATCGCGCAGAACCCTCGGATCAAGCAGCAGTCATGCGCCTGCGTATTCCGGGATTTGCAGCCGGGAACGGAATATACCGCCCGCCTGCGCCTTTTTTACCCGCTGGACGACAAGCCGGCGCTGGAGAGCGAGTTGCGCTTCCGCACCCCGGCGGCCATCCGGCCGCCGGCGACGCTGTACGTTGCCCCGGACGGCGACGACCAACACGCCGGCTTCGACCGCGGCCGGCCACTGCGAACCCTCGCCGCCGCCACCCTGCGCGCGGTCCCCGGCGACACCATCCTGGTTTCGCCCGGCATCTACCGCGAAACCCTGCGCATCTGGTTTGGTGGGATTGACGCCGCCCATCCGCTGACAATCCGCGCGGAAGTTCCCAACCAAAGCGTGATTGACTCCGACTACCTCCGCGAAAACGTTTTCACGGCCGACCGGGTTGACCACGTCGTGCTGGACGGTTTCAACTTCCGGGGCTACTGGTATGCCTGGGGATACATGGGCGGCATCATCCGGCAATGCCGCGATTTCACCCTCGCCAACTGCGTATTCGAACCCGGGGCCGTGCCCGGCTGGAGCTGCCTGCTCGTGGGCATTTTCGATTCCAGCCGCGTGAATGTCACCAATAATCTCTTCGTTAAATTCGGCATCGGCATCACGGCCGACCGGAGCGATAACATTGTCATTGACCACAATACATTTTACCGCGGCGGGTGGTTTGCCGTTTCCATGACGCGCCTGCCGCGGGAGGGCGGGCCCCGGATTTGCAACAATATTTTTGACAGCGCCACCAATCCCGGCAAAAAAAATCCCGCCATCCAGGTCAGCGCGTGGCCCCCCGGGTCGGTCTGCGATTACAACCTGTTCTGGCGCAAGGCTTCCCCGGAAATGCGCCTGTTCGGGATTCAGGATAAGCCGCGAAACACCGATGAGCGGGCGTTTACGATCGAAGAACTCCAGACAAAATTCAACCTGGGGCGCCATTCCATCCTGGCGGAGCCGCGGTATGCCGATCCCGATAATTTCGATTTCAGCCTGCGGGATGATTCCCCGGGCGCCAACGCCGCGGAGGATGGCGGCAATCTCGGCTGGACCCCGCCCGCCGCCGGCGCCCGCTGATTCCCGGCAGCATCATCAACGCGGACAGCCCGGCGGCCCCGCGCGCCGGGGGCGCATTCTATTCCGGTTGCAGTTGCCGAGGTTTTCTGCTATTGATTAATCATTGTTCGCGGGCGCGGCGCAAGTTTCGTTTTGTCTTTCGTTCCGGCAATGCGAGGTTTTCATGCATGCTTTATCTGGATGGGATTGGCTGGCGGTCGGATTGTATTTTACGGGGCTGGCAGCGGTGGTCTGGTGGTCGGCGCGCCGGCAGAAAACCACGGAGGATTACTTCCTGGCCGGGCGCAACATCGGCTGGTTCGCGGTAGGCGCCTCGCTCTTCGCTTCCAACAACGGCTCGGAACACCTGGTCGGGCTGGCCGGCGCCGGGGCCAAGAGCGGCGTGGCCATGGCGCATTACGAACTCCACGCCTGGTGCCTGCTGGTCCTGGGCTGGGTGCTGGTCCCATTCTATTACCGCGCGCGCGTCTTCACCATGCCGGAATTCCTGGAACGCCGGTACAACCCCGCCTGCCGCTGGATGCTGTCGCTGGTCAGCCTGCTGTCCTACGTGTTCACCAAGGTCAGCGTGACGGTCTTCGCCGGCGGCATGGTCTGCCGGACGCTGCTGCCAGATTTGAGCATTGGCGGGTTGGACAGTTTCTGGACGGGCGCAATGTCCACCGTGGTGCTGACCGGCATTTACACCCTCTTCGGCGGGTTGCGCGCGGTGGTTTATACCGACGCCCTGCAGGCGGTGGTGTTGATTGCCGGTTCGCTGTGCATCACCTTCATCGGCCTGCAGCACCTGGGCGGGTGGTCGGAGCTGCGCGCGCAATGCGGGAGTACCTTTTTCAACCTGTGGCGGCCGGCCAGCGATCCTGAATTTCCCTGGCCCGGGATGCTCTTCGCCGCGCCGATTGTCGGCCTCTGGTACTGGTGCACCGACCAATACATCGTCCAGCGGACGCTGGCGGCGCGCAACTTGAGTTGCGCGCGGCGCGGCACGATCTTCGGGGCCTACCTCAAGCTGACGCCGGTGTTCATCTTCATCGTGCCGGGCATGATCGCCTTCGCCCTGGCCCGCAAAAACCTGCTGGTCATGTCCACGCCCGACCAGGCTTATCCCGCGCTGGTGCAGCAATTGCTGCCCTCGGGTTTGCGCGGCCTGGTGGTCGCCGGATTGCTGGCGGCCTTGATGAGTTCGCTTTCCTCGCTTTTCAATTCCTGCTCCACCCTGTTCACGGTGGACATTTACGAGAAAATCAAGCCCGGCGCCTCCGAGCGCGAACTGGTGGCCGTCGGCCGGATCGCCACCGGCGTGGTGGTGCTGCTCGGCCTGGCCTGGATTCCGGTGATGAAGATGGTCTCCGGCGCGCTTTACGAATACCTGCAAAGCGTCCAGGCTTACCTGGCGCCGCCGATGACGGCGGTGTTCTTCCTCGGCGTCTTCTGGCCCCGGCTGAACGGCAAGGGCGCCATGGCGGCATTGTGCGTGGGATTTCTGCTGGGACTGAGCAAACTGGCCTGCCAGATTTACGCCGGGATGCTGCCGGCGGAGGCCGCGCCCGGCGGCCTGGCGGCCATCCTGGTCCATTACGGTCAAATCAATTTCCTGGTCTTCTGCGTTTACCTGTTTCTGGCCAGTTGCCTCGTTCTCGCGGCCGTCAGCCTGCTGACGCCGGCGCCGGCCCGCGAAAAAATCAGCGGCTTGACTTACGCCACCGTCACGGCCGACGGCCGCGGCGAAATCCGCGGCAGCTGGAACCGCTGGGACGTGATCAACACCATCCTGATCCTGCTGCTGATCATCAGTGTGTACCTGTATTTCACCGGATGATTGTTTCAAGAGCAAGCATATGCCGGAAACGCAAAATATCGGAGTGCTGATTGTTGATCTCCCGGCCGGCTCGGCCAGGCGCCCGCGCGGACCGGCGCTGGAAAATCTCGCCGGGCGCGTCGCCCGGCGCCTGGGCGCGGAAGGCCGGGTGCAGGCGGCCGCATTATTGCCCGGCCGGCCGAGCCTGGCGGAGCCGATCCGGGCGCTGGCGGATGCCGGCGCCGGCCAGGTTTTTGTCATTCCCGCCCGGCCCGATACCGACTGGCCGGCGATCGCCGCCGCCCCCGACCGGCGCAGTAGGCCTTCCCGCAACTCACCCTGGTTCCCGCGCCGCCCGCCGCCCCCGACCGGCGCCTGGAAGACTGGCTGGTGGAACAAACCTGGCCGTTATTCGCCGCAATGCGGACGCAGCCGGCCGACGGCGCGGCCATTGAAAAAGCCAGCCACGCCATTATCGCGCGGGCCCTCGAACCGGCGGCGGCGCAGTTCACTCCCGAAGAATACGCCGTGCTGCGGCGCGTGATCCATGCCACGGCGGATGTGTCATTCCGGGATTCGATCCGGTTCGCGCCGGGCGCGGCGGCGGCGGGCGCGGCGGCCCTGCGCGCCAGCCGGCCGGTGATCTGCGACGTGCGGATGCTGGCCGCCGGCTGTACGCATGGCGCCGGCGAGATCGTCTGCGTCATCAGCGACCCGGCGGCGATGGAAATGGCGCGCCGGGAAGGCGTCACCCGCGCCGCCGCCGCCATGCGGCTGCTGGGCGACCGCCTGCACGGCGCCATCGTCGCCATCGGCAACGCGCCCACCGCACTGTGGACTTTGATGGAAATGGCCGCCAACGACGGCCCGCGCCCGGCGGCGGTAATCGGCATGCCGGTGGGATTTGTCGGCGCCTACGAATCCAAGCTGGCGCTGTCGCAAACCGGTTTGCCGTTCATCACCAACCTGAGCCCGCGCGGCGGCAGCCCGGCCGCCGCCGCGGCGGTCAACGCGCTGGCGGACCTGGCGCGGGCCGGCTTACAGTCTTAAACTTATTAGCATAATAATCTGAATATGCCAGCCGTGGCCGGCGAGTCCGCCAGCCCTAACCTGTATGCCCCGATTATGCCCGCCGACTAAAAGCTTCCTCAAATAGGTTCACGAATGCGTGCGTTCTCGTTTTCCCTGGTTCAATGAAGTAAACCGCTTTTTTCCATATATGTTCGTAGCGGGTCATCTTTGGGTGAATCCGTTTCGCTTCTTGTTCAGGAAGTTTTACAAAGAATGCAAATGTCTTTGTCCCGATCCATTCGACTCCAAAAACGAGTGGAAATCCTGCCCTGAAACCACAGTATTGCTTGTTGAATTTCATCTCCAACGGCCATCTCTTCTTTTTAACAATAGCCTCTACTTCACCCGCGTATTTCATAAATGCATCGACACTTTTTGGATTCCGTTCGGTCTTATAGAACCCGGCATCATAGGGAATAAGACCTTTGACGGGTTTGGGTTTCGCTTGATTAGGCTCATCGTCTTCAAGTTTATTGACGACAAGAATCTCATTCTTGCCTTCACCCCACCGCTTGATTTCGATAAGGTCAACATGGTATTTAATCTTACTGACAAACCCAACAGTTGCCCGCAAGATACTTGGGGCGACAACAAGAATTTTCACATCCAACGCATCCCAGTTAGGGGTGGTCACATTCTCGGGGCGCTCATCATTCTGCAACCAAAGCGATTTGATGGCATCAGGGTGTGTTTCTGCCCAAAAAGCATAAGGCAAGATTTGCGGAACGATTGAAATATCCACCGGTTTATTCTTCATTTCAATGATGCATATTCTTCCATTTTCATCCACGCCAATAATGTCTGGGATGCCAATCTTTCCGCCACCACGAACCTGTCTTTTGAGGAAAAAGATGTCTTCCAGTAGTTCCTTGGTATTAAAGACCGTTCGTTCAAATTCTAATTCAGTTAAAAATGGTCTCTCCTGCATTATCTTTACACCTTTTCGCGTCTTCCAAAATAAATTTGCCATGGTTGTTTTTCTCCTCTATGTGATTCCCCGCTTACGCCACATCGCGTTCCGCCCAATCACCGCACAATAATTCCGCCTGCTGCAGAACCGTGGTGGTCGCTTGCTCCTGCTTGTCGGGCGGATAATCATATTTCCGCAGGATCCGCTTTACCAAAGTCCTGATCTTCGCCCGCACGGACTCCTTGATCGCCCAGTCAATCGTGACGCTGCCGCGCACCGCCTTGACCAAATCCCGGGCTATGGCCTTCAGCGTTTCATCCCCCAGTTCCATTACGGCGCTATCGTTGGTTTCCAGCGAATCGTAGAAGGCGAGTTCGGCGTCGTTCAATCCCAACTCCTCGCCACGTCCCATGGCTTGCTTGAATTTCCGCGCCATTTCCACGAGCTCGGCTATGACTTGTGCGACTTCGATCGTGCGGTTCTGGTATTTGCGAATCGTCTCGTCCAGCATTTCCGAGAACAGGCGGGATTGGACAAGATTGCGTTTGCTATCCCGGACAATGGCATCCCGCATCAGTTTCTTAAACACGGCAACGGCAATATTCTTCTGCGGCATCTTCTGGACTTCCTTGAGAAATTCCTCAGAAAGGATCGAGATGTCCGGCTTATCCATGCCGACGGCTCGGAAGATGTCAATGACTTCGTTGGATGCGACCGAGCGCGCGACAAGTTGTTTTACCGCCACGTCCACAGGTTTTTCGTCCGCGCCACTTCCGCCGCCTCCACCGCTCCCGCCGAGTTTCACCAACTGCGCGCGGATGGCTTGAAAAAACGCCACATCGTCCCTGATCTTGAGGGCTTCCTCGTTTGGAACCGACAAGGCAAACGCCTCCGTCAACAAGCCGACATTGGCAACCACCCGCTCCCGGCCATCCTCCAGGCCAAACACGAACTCGACCGCCGCTGACAGGCATGCCAACCGCTCGGACGCCGATCCCGCAATGAACGGCTTCCAATCAAAGCCATGGAAAATGCCCTTTACGATTTCATATTTCTCCTTCAGCAGGGCAACGGCGATGTTCTGGTCGTAGGCGGGACTGCCCTTGCCGCCACTCTTTGTGTATTGGGCAACCGCTTCTTTCAGTTCCTCGGCAATCCCCAGATAATCCACAATCAACCCGCCGGGCTTGTCCCTGAACACCCGATTGACGCGGGCGATGGTTTGCATCAGCCCTTGCCGTTGCATCGGCTTGTCAAGATACATCGTGTGCAGGCAGGGCACATCGAATCCCGTCAACCACATATCCCGGACGATTACGATTTTCAACGGGTCTTCCGGTTTTTTGAAGCGGTTTTCGACGTCTTTCCGCACCTTGGGGGTCATCAGGTGCCGGCTGTATCGCTCGGGGTCCGATGCCGCCCCTGTCATCACGACCTTGATGCTACCCTTGCCGAAGTCGTTGCTGTGCCAATCCGGCCGCAATTTGACGATCTGATCATACAAATCCACGCAGATGCGGCGGCTCATGCAGACAATCATCGCCTTGCCGTCCAGCGTTTCCTGCCGCTTCGCGAAGTGCGCCACGATGTCGCCGGCGATCAGCCCAAGCCGCTTCTCCGTCCCGACCATCGCCTCCAGTCTGGACCATCGCCGCTTGAGATTGCTCTTTGCGCCGGCTTCCTCGGTCTCGGTTATATCCTCGAAGTCGGGGTCTATCCTGGGCCTCTCCGATTCGGCCAGTTCCAGTTTGGCCAGCCGCCCTTCGTAGTAAATTTTCACCGTGGTTTTGTCTTCCACCGCCTGTTCGATGTCGTAGATGCTGATGTATTCACCGAACACCGCCCGGGTGTTGCGATCGCCGAGTTCGATGGGCGTACCCGTGAAACCGATGAACGATGCCTGCGGCAGGGCGTCGCGAATATGGCGGGCAAAGCCGTCAATGAAGTCGTACTGGGTCCGGTGCGCCTCATCGGCAATCACCACGATGTTACGGCGGTCGGACAGCAACGGGTAAGTCCGCTGTCCTTTTGCCGGGGCGAATTTCTGGGCCGTGGTGAATATGACGCCGCCGCTGGCTACCTTGAGCAGTTCTTTCAAGTGCTCCCGGCTTTCCGCTTGTTGTGGGGTCTGCCTCAACAAATCCTTTCCCAGCGCAAAGGTGGTGAACAACTGGTTGTCCAAGTCGTTTCGGTCGGTCAACACCACCAGTGTCGGATTAAGCATTTGCGGGTGGAGGATGATCTTGCCGGCGAAGAAAATCATCGAAAGGCTCTTGCCGCTCCCCTGGGTATGCCAGATGACGCCGATCCGCTTGTCGCCTCTTGGGGAAGCCGCGCGCACGGTCTCCTCAACCGCGGCATTCACGGCGTGGTATTGGTGGTATCCCGCCAATTTTTTGGCAATGACTCCCGCATCCTCCTCGAACACGATGAAATTGCGAACGATATCGAGCAATCGCCGCTGCTCGAAAACACCTTTGATCAACGTCTCCAGTTGGGGGACGGATGGCGGCGCCACGTCCCCGCCATCAACCGTCCGCCAAGGCATGAACCGCTCCCAATTCGCCGTCAGCGTGCCGATCCGGGCCGCATGCCCATCGGAAATCACCAACATGGCATTGCAAACGAACAGCGACGGTATCTGCGCCTTGTAAGTCTGAAACTGGTTGAAGGCATTGCGGACAGTCGCCTGCTCATCGGCGGGATTCTTCAATTCAATCACCGCCAAGGGCAAGCCATTGACGAACACCACCAGATCGGGGCGACGGTTAACGTGGTTCTCGACCATGGTGAATTGGTTGACCACCAGCCAGTCATTGTTCGCGGGCGTGGTGAAATCCAGGAGCCAGACCTTGTCCGTCACTGCCCGCCCTTCGGCGTTGCGGTGCTGGACATCAACGCCATCGGTCACCAGCTTATGGAACGCCCGATTGTTGACCATGAGCGCCGGCGACTCGGTGCGGACGGTCTTGCGGACGGCTTCCTCGATGGCGTCCGGCGGGATTGCCGGGTTGATCCTGGCCAAGGCGGTGTGGAGCCGCCGCTTCAGGATGGCGTCGCCGTAGTCCATCCGCTCGGCAAACAGCCCGTCGCAGGCAATTTCCGGCGCCGGCAGGTAGTTGTAACCCAGATGCCCGAAATACTGGAGGCAGGCCTGTTCAACCACGGATTCTGTGAATTTGAAGGTCATTAGCGCCGATTTTATGTTCTAAAATTAGCAAATTTTTTTATTGACAATTATCGTATATACACATAGCATACTATCAGTCTCATCCACCATGTTGTGGAAGGAGCTACGAGGCCGTTCCGAGTGGGGCGGCCTCAGCCATTTTGGCGGCTATGTGTTTCCCAATCCTGCCCATTTCAGCCGGGCCCGCAAACGATTCAGAGGCGTTGCTTGCGGAATCAATCCGTCATGCTGAAGCCGGCCAACCACAATGCCGGGATGAATGCCTGCGCTTCGGGCAAAAGCCGTTATTTCTTCAGGTGCGGCAGGCCGCTGGGAGGCAATTTGGGCATGCTTCTCATTTGGAATCAAAACATTTGCGGCAAAACGGTCCGCCTCTTCCTCCTGTTGGGCTGTTTCCGGCATCGCCATTCCTGCTCCCTCTATGAAAGTCATACGGCTGTTGTGGAGTAATACATGCCCTAATTCATGAAACAGGCTGAACCAGAAAATGTCGGCCCAACTCCCCCTTATGCTCATTAAAACCACAGCCTTGTCCTGCGATAGCCAGAAAGTCGCCCCATGCGCGTATGTTTTTGGCAAATGGGGTAAAACAACCAGCGCCACGCCGCAATCAGCCAGTGCTTGTTTCAGGGCCGGCGCAAATGTTTCCGGTTTTTCATTGGTCAACCGGCGGATGTTTGTCAATTCCGCCTTGAGCCCTTCGCGTGCAAACGATTTGGCTGCCATGTCACCCGCCCGAATTTCACCGCAACGGAGCCAGGCCGCCAGCGCATAGGGCGATGCCTGTTGCTTCCGTGAGACGCGAAACGCCAAACCATAGGAATTAACTTGCGCCAAATTCTCCAAGGAAGCCACGCCAAAGAACGACTTCAATTGCCTGATCCGCTCCAGGCCGCCGCGGACAGACTGAACCACACCCAGTTTCACAAGCTGCGGATACGGAATTTCTTTCAACAAGGCGACTTCCCGGGAATTTTGTCGCTCCTCGCGCCTACGCGCCTGCACAAGCTGGAACTCCGTCTCCAATCCCGTCCATATATGCGCCGGAACCCCAAGCACCTGTTCGAGCTGAATTGCCGTTTCCGGCATGACCGCTTTTTCACCCTTGACGATCTCGTTGATGGCTTGCACCGGGCGCCCCATGCGGCGCGCCAGGTCCGCCTGGCTCATCCGCCGGTTTTCCAAAACCTCGGCCAATAATTCTCCGGGCGCCACCGCCAAGTCCGAATGAATTTCATGATTAATCGCCATAGTGCTTGCTCACCTCCTCAATGCAGACGATTTCGAGTTGTTCCCCTTGCAACGCAAAGATCAGCCGCCAGAATCCCGTGAGCGACAGCGCGTATTGCCCTTGCCGTCCGCCTTTAAGCGGGTGACAATTCAGCTCGCGGATGCCGCACAAATCATCCAAAGCCCGCGCCGCCTTAATGATATTGACGCGCAGAATATAGCGCCGCCCAACCACATCCCCCCATGCGCGAACAGCATGTTTGTGACATGCGTAGCATTTTTCCAGGTGGCGGGTTCGGAACCTCACGATCACAAGGCGCCTCCAAATCCCCTGCGTATGCATTCACCCTTTGGGTGAATACAAGATGTTAATAACATGTTGCCGCGTTGCCGTCAACTAAATATTTAATATATTATTCACCCCAAGGGTGAATAATAATATGTTGCCAAAGAATGTCTTCGATGCCGGCGCAGACCGGTTCGTCCATGCGTTTTGTGATCATCCGGCGCCCTTTGGTGCCGGGATGGCGACTTCGCCGGAAAGCAGTCGAGGCAACAATGTATCCCTAACGACATCCAGCGTCGCAGACTCCTCATCGCATTGAACACACCTTGCAACCAAGGGTGCGATGATTGCATCAGCAGCTTTGAGAACTGCCGGATCAGGGACGACAACCCTTGCGTCATTCAGGTGGTGACGCTTGATATGGCCCATTGTTGTCGCCTTGTCCTGAGCGATTGACTGGAATTCTAGCAGACGCTCCCGAATCCAAAAGTAATAGAACCATCGGGGGAAGTTGCCAGATGTGACCTTGAAAAGATGCTGGTTAAGGACACCCTTGCCTCCTGTCCAAATCTTAACAAGCAGGCTTCCTGACCACGAGAAAAGCACATCCCCATTCTTAACTATGTAGGCTGCCCCGACAGCAGGACTCGCTCGATCCGTCGTATCCGACACTCCGTTTCGCAAGTCTGCTATCTTTATGACTGGCATCGATTCATCCCCCGTTGGTGGATACTTCTGACAGGCAAGTCCGTTGAGAAAGCTCGCTATCGCATCCAACGGACGAACCCGCCACCCCTTCGGCACCGGCCCGATTTCGGAGGCCTCAAATTCGCTGGGGAACAGGCGGGCGGTCTCGGCGCCCATTCCATCGGGCGGGCGTCCCTGGGCCTTGGCGTGGACGGGATCGAAATCAATGAACCACGACTTGAATATCGCCCGGGCCATCGCTTCCAATGTCGCGTTCATTTTGCGGTTCAATTCGATCTTGTCGTCCAGCGCGCCAAGGATGTCGGCGATACGGCGCTGCTCTTTCATAGGTGGGATTGTAACCTCGCGATGAGAAAGAGCACTCATCGGAACGCGTTGGCGACCCGAACTTCCGGTCATCTGGGAAATGCAGTACTGCCGTACTCCGTCAGATTTCGTTAGGTAATAGGCGAAAACGCTGTCTGTGACTTGGGGCCTGCCACGGATAACGATGAACTCCGTTGAACCGTGGCCAACACTTTTACTATCGGGACTGGCATAGCGAGCAATCTTGCCGTTTTCCAAGCAAGGCGTGATGCGGGCCATGAGCGTGTCACCGTGCATGAACCGCGAGCCGCCACCACTGAATTTTCGTAACTCACTGGGACCAACGCTGCGCGAGCCGGGATTGACCGCCTTCATATCGACGAACGGATAGCTTTCGCCGCGCTCCAGACGAACAGAGGGATTCACCAAAACGGCCCGGTCGAATGGCAATGTTGTCCACCCATCACCCGTCATGGCCAACGTCCTCAAAATCAGCCCGCCTGCCTGCCATGCCATGCCGTGCGCCGGGCTCATGGACCGCTCCGCCGCGATTGCCTTTTGGGCTTTTGACTTCCGCCTGCTTCGCCGCCTCGCTCAGTTCGGCCTCGATTTCCTCGACGGTGGGGAGCGCGGAGCGCAGGTCTTTGGGCAGGGCGCGGGTGAGTTCGTAAGTCGAGATGCCGATGGGCTTGTCTATCCCGGCAAAACTGTATTCGGCCAGCAAACGGCTGCGCTCCTGGCAGAGGATCAGGCCGATGGTCGGGTTGTCGGCCGGCTGCTTCAGGCGGTCGTTGACCACGTTGCAGTAGAAGTTAAGCTTGCCGGCGTACTCGGGCTTGAACTTGCCCTTTTTGAGTTCGATCACGATAAAGGCCCGCAGGCGAAGGTGGTAGAAGAGCAGGTCAATATAGAAATCCTCGCCACCCACCTCGATCTTGTATTGTCGTCCGACAAAGGCGAACCCTTGCCCGAGTTCGAGCAAAAAGTTTTCCAGATGCCGGACCAGCGCCGTTTCCAGTTCGCGCTCCTGGAACGGCTCGGTCAGCGTCAAGAAATCAAAGATGTATGGGTCCTTCAGGGTCTGTTGAACCAAATCGGACTGATGCTCCGGCAGGGTCATGGCGAAGTTGGACCGCGCCTGGCCATGCCGGGCATGCGCCTGCGCCTCGATCTGCATCGCCAGAATGTTCCGGCTCCAGCCGTTGCCCAGGGTCTGCTCCATGTACCAGCGGCGGGCGGTGAGGTCTTTGACCTTTTCCATAAGGACAACATGGTGAAACCAGGGCAATGAGACAATCAGTTCCGTCGGAAACTGTAATTGTGCCGCAGCCTGCGGCGCTTTTGCCGACAGCGCCAATTTCGCCACGGCCTGTGGCAAAATCAGGGGTTCAGTCATTTTTGCAGCAGGCTGCTGCAAAATTAGCGGAGCTCCGTACTCTCGAGCAAAGCGGATCATGTAGCCGATATTTCGTTCTGAAAATCCCTTCAACTCCGGCATCTCGTTCTTCAGTTCGGCGGCCAGCCGGGGAATGACGCCGGCGCCCCAGCCTTCGAGCTTCTGCCGCGCATCTATCATGCGCCCGATGTCCCAGTAGAGCCGGACCAGTTCCGAGTTGACCGCCAGTATGGCGCGGGTCTGGGCAGTCTGAATGCGCAGTTTCACGTCGGCCAGCAACGCCGTGAAACTCTTCCGGTCCAGTTGATCATTACTCGCCATAGCCCAGCGCCTTCAGATTATTGCGGATGGCGGCGTCAAGCGCCGTGCTTTCAGCCATCTGTTTATAGAGCTCGGTTGAAAGCCTGGACATTTTCTCTTTGAACGGCTCGCCGTCATCCTCGACATCCGCCGCCCCGACATACCGGCCCGGGGTCAGCACGAAGCCGTGCTTCCCGATCTCGGCGGCGGTCGCGCCCTTGCAGAAGCCGGACACATCCTCGTATTTTCCGCTCCCTTGCCCTGACCGCCGTAGCTGCTCGGGCGAAGGCGGTTCACCCCGCCAGGCGTGATAAGCGCCGGCGATTTTCCGAATGTCCGCGTCGCTCAATTCGCGATGGACGCGGTCAACCAGCGTGCCCATCTTGCGGGCGTCAATGAAAAGCGTTTCGCCATGCCGGTCCCGATGCCCCTTGGCAGCCTTGTTCCGGGTAAGAAACCAGAGGCAGACGGGAATCTGCGTGGAATAGAACAACTGCCCGGGCATGGCGATCATGCAGTCCACCAAATCGGCTTCTATAATGGCCTTCCTGATCTCGCCTTCGCCGCTGGAATTGGACGACATCGAGCCGTTTGCCAGGACGAAGCCGGCGCTGCCATTCGGGGCAAGGTGGTGAATGAAATGCTGCACCCAGGCGAAGTTGGCATTACCGGCGGGCGGCACGCCATAAACCCAACGTTTGTCGGCTTGGAGCCGCTTCCCGCCCCAATCGCTCACATTGAATGGCGGATTTGCAAGGATGAAGTCCGCCTTGAGATCCGGATGTTTGTCCAGGTGAAAAGAGTCCGCCCACTGGTCGCCGAGGTGCGCCTCGATTCCGCGAATGGCAAGGTTCATACTGGCAAGCCGCCAGGTCGTCGGATTCGACTCCTGACCGTAGACTGATATATCGCTCCGCTTGCCGCCATGGGCTTCGGCAAACTTCTCGGACTGGACGAACATGCCGCCGGAACCGCAGCAGGGGTCATACACCCGCCCCTTGAACGGCTCGATCATCTCGACCAGCAGCCGGACGATGCAGGCAGGCGTGTAAAATTCACCGCCGCCCTTGCCTTCCGCGGATGCGAACTTGCCCAGGCAGTATTCATATACCCGGCCCAAGACATCCTGCGACCGGCTTTGCCGGTCGCCCACCGAGATGGTCCCGATCAGGTCCATCAATTCGCCAAGTCGTGTCTTATCCAAGTCAGGCCGGGCATAATTTTTCGGAAGGATGCCCTTAAGCGACGGGTTTTCCCGCTCGATGGCTTCCATGGCGTTGTCTATATCCTTGCCGATGCCGGGCTGTTTGGCTTTGTTCTGTAATTCGCGCCAACGCGCCTTGGGCGGCACCCAAAAAACGTTCTCGGCAAGATATTCGTCCCGATCCTCGGCGATTTTTATCCGCTGTGCTTCGTTCTGGACGTGGTATTCGCTTTGCGGATCGGCGGATTCGCGGATCAACCATTGGCGGCGGGATTCAAACGAGTCCGAGATATATTTTAGAAAAATCAGCCCGAGAATGACATGTTTGTATTCCGAGGCATCCATATTGCCGCGGAGTTTGTCGGCTGCCTGCCAGAGTTTTTGTTCAAATCCCAGGTTGGCGGCGCCATTGCCGGCCTGTTTCCCACCCGCATTGGGGTATATCATTTCGTGTTTTTGCTTTTTTGCCATGGCAGGAGGATGTAAATAATGTCAGTATGGTTGAAAAACAGTATAGCAATTCACGGTGAATGGCAAGGACATCTTGAGCCATCCCGCATTCCAATTGACAGCCCATGCCCGAAACAATACACTTTCGAAAGATTGAATCGGGGTTGTCAATTCACGGCTAGGACATGGCGAAGGCTCCCACATTTATCCCGGGAATGAATCTAAACCGGATGGGCTGGCCGGGACGCATCCTGGCGGCGTTGCTCGTCACCTGGTTTTACGCAACGGCCGGGGCTGCGCCGGAATCGGCCGCCCCTCCGCTGCGCTCGGGGTGCGAGGTCGATTACCCGCCATTCTGCATCGTCCACGAGGACGGCCGCGCGGACGGTTTTTCCGTCGAACTGCTGCGCGCGGCGCTGGACAAGATGATGCGCGAGGTCAGTTTCCGCACCGGCCCCTGGTCCGAAGTCAGCGGCTGGCTCAAGCGCGGCGAGCTTGATTGCCTCCCGCTGGTTGGCCGCACGCCGGAGCGCGAACCGTTTTTCGATTTCACCGTCCCTTACCTGACCATGCACGGGGCGATCGTCGTACGCCGGGATACGGCGGACATCCATACCCTAGCCGACCTGCGCGGACGCACCGTCGGCGTGATGCAGGGCGACAATGCTGAGGAATTCCTGCGGCGCGGCGATCGCGGCCTGGACATCCTGACCGCGCCGACCTTCCCGGACGCCCTGCGCCTTCTGGCGGACGGGGGATCCGACGCGGTTTTCATCCAGCGGCTCGTGGCCATGCGCCTGCTGGACGAAACGGGCTTGTCCGGCCGGCTGCGCATCGTCGAGCGGCCGGTGCTGGAATTCGCGCAGGATTTCTGCTTCGCGGTGAAGGAAGGCGACCGCGCCACGCTGGCGCTGCTCAACGAGGGCCTGGCGCTCTGCTGGTCCGACGGAACCTACCGCCGCCTGCACGTCAAATGGTTCGCGCACCTGGAATTGCCGCCGGACCGCCCGATCGTGATCGGCGGCGACTACCAATATCCGCCTTTCGAGTTTCTCGATGAACGGGGCCGCCCCGCCGGCTTCACGGTCGAACTGACCCGCGCCATCGCCCGCGAGATGGGGATGGAAGTAAGCATCCGGCTCGCCCCCTGGGAGGACACGGTGGCATCCCTGCGCGAGGGACGGATTGATGCCATCCAGGGGATGTTCTACTCGTCCGAACGGAACCGTTTCTTCGATTTCTCGCCCCACTACATGGTGATCAACTGTGTCAGCGCGGTGCGCCGCGGCACGGGCTTGCCGCCGGAAACCATCGAAGAGTTGGCCGGGCGCGACCTCGTGGTTCAGGCCGCGGATGCCATCCTTGACGAACTGACGGAGCACGGCATCAAGGCGCGCGTCAGCACGGTCGCCAGGCAGGAGGATGTGATTCGCGCGGTGGCGGAAGGCCGGCATGACTGCGGCCTGGCCACGCGCTCTAGCGCCCTTTACGCCATCCGCAAAAACGGCTGGACGAACATCGTGCTCGGCGACCGGGCATTCTATTCCGGCCAGTACGGCTATGCCGTGCATAAAGGCCGCGATGCCCTGCTGGCCCAACACACTGAAGGCCTGCGCCTGCTCAGGGACTCCGGCGAATACCGGCGCCTGCATGAGAAATGGATGGGGGTCTATGAGAAGCATCTCCTGTGGAACGACATGCTGCGGATCGTCGCCCTGGTCGCCGGGCCGTTGAGCCTGATCGCGCTGCTGGCGCTCCTGTGGTCGTGGATTCTGCGCCGGCAAGTTGCGGCTAAAACCCGCGCGCTGCGCGAGCAGCAGGCCTTCTTCCGCAATGTCCTGGATAACCTGCCCGTCGGGGTGGCCGTCAACCCGCTGGATGAGCAGGCGCCCCTGGAGTACATGAACGACCTTTTCCCGCGCTTCTACCGCACGACGCGCGGCGCGCTTTCGTCGGTCGGGGCATTCTGGCGCGAAGTTTATCATGATCCGGAATTCCGCAAACAAATTCGGGCGCGCGTGGAGGCAGACTGCGCCAGCGGCGATCCGGAACGGATGTACTGGCCGGATGTGCCCATCGCCAGGGCGGGCGAACCAACGCGTTACATTACCGCGCGGAACACGCCGATTCAGGGCTCCGACCGCATGATCTCCATCGTCTGGGATGTCACCGACCGCAAGGCGCAGGAAGACGCCATCTTCGCCAGCGAACAACGCTACCGGCTGCTGGCCGACAATACCCTGGACGTGATCTGGATGATGAGTCTCGATCTGGTGTTCACCTACGTCAACCCCGCCATCGAGCAGCTTACGGGGTACACCCCGGAGGAATGGGTTGGATCGCGGCTCTCCGATCACTGCGATCAACCGCATTTCGACCGGCTGTCGCAGATCATCCGGCAGGAGCTTGCCCGGGGGCCGGAAAATCAGGGCCTGGTGTTCGAAACCGAGATCCTGCGCAAGAATGGCGCGGCGATTGCGGTGGAGATTCACTCCCGGGCGGTGTTCGACCAGGCGGGCGCGCCCGTGCATCTGCAGGGCGTCGCGCGCGACATCGGCGACCGCAAGCGGCATGAAGCGCACGTTGTGCATTTGAACCGGGTGTTACGCGCCATCCGCGATGTGAACCAGCTCATCACCCACGAAGACCATCGCGAGACGCTGCTGCAACGCGCATGCGAAATCCTTATCTCGACCCGCGGTTATCTCAGCGCCTGGGTCGTGCTGCGCGGCGCGGACGGGCGGCCGGCGGCTTTGGCCCAAAGCGGCATCGGCGCCGACTTTGCCGCGGCGCGCCAGGATTTTGAACAGGGCAGATGGCCCGCATGCTGCCTGCGGGCCATGGAAAGCCCGGACGGCATCGCCGTCGTGCCCGACCCCGCAACCGACTGCCCGGCCTGCCCCCTGTCCCGCACGTATCGCGACACCGCGGCTCTCGCCGGCGCCCTGCGCCACGGCGATCGCGAGTTCGGCGCTCTCGTTGTCGCCTTGCCCACCGGCCTGGCCGACGACCCGGAGGAGCAATCGCTGTTCCGCGAGCTGGTCGGCGACGTCGCCTACGCGCTGCATGCCATGGAGACCGCGCAGCGCCGGCGCGAGGAAGAAACCAGGTTCCGATCGTATGTCGAGCATGCGCCCTACGGCATCTTGATTGTCGACCGGGCCGGGCGCTACATTGATGTCAATCCCGCCGCCGCCGCCATCACCGGCTTCTCCCGGGAAGAATTGCTGACCATGAGCATTTCCAATTCGCTCGCCCCGGAGGATCGCGAGAAAGGCGCGCGGCATTTCCAGACCCTGCTCGAATCCGGGCGCAGCGAAGGCGAGTTAAATTACCTCCGGAAGGATGGCGCGCGCCGGCGGTGGCAGGTGCTGGCGGTGGCGCTGAGCGGGGACCGCTTTCTCGGATTCGTCCAGGATGTTACCGACCGCGAGTCGCTGGAAGCGCAGTTGCGCCAGTCGCAGAAAATCGAATCCGTCGGCCGGCTGGCCGGCGGCGTGGCGCACGATTTCAACAACCTGCTGATGGGGATCATGGGATATGCCGAGATGTGCCGCGAGGAAGTCGGCGAGAACCATCCCGTCCGCAAATGGCTGGACGAGATCACGCGCGAAGCCGAGCGCTCGGCCGATCTGACGCGCCAACTGCTGGCCTTCGCCCGCCGGCAGACGATCGCTCCGAAAGTGCTTGATCTCAACGATGCGGTGGCCAACATGCTGAAGATGCTGCGCCGGCTGATCGGCGAGGACATTGATCTGGCGTGGGAGCCCGGCGCGGCGCTGTGGCCCGTCAAAATAGATCCTGGCCAGGTGGACCAGCTGCTTGCCAACCTCTGCGTCAACGCGCGCGACGCCATTGCCAACACCGGCTCGGGCAAGGTGACCATCGAAACCGAAAACGCGGCCATTGACGAAGCTTACTGCGCGCAACAAGTTGAAGCGCGGCCGGGCCGGTACGTCATCCTGGCGGTAAGCGACAACGGCTGCGGCATGGATCGGGAGACCCTCGACCATATATTCGAGCCGTTCTTCACCACCAAGGGCATCGGCAAGGGGACGGGGCTCGGACTGGCCACGGTTTACGGAATCGTCAAGCAGAACGAGGGTTTCATCAACGTGTACAGCGAACCGGGGCAAGGCGCGACTTTCCGCATCTACCTGCCGCGCTCCCAGGAGGAAGCCTCCGGGAAACCGCCCGCCGCGCCGGCAGCACCAAGCCCCGGCGGGACCGAAACCATATTGCTGGTCGAAGACGAACAATCCCTGCGCGTTACGATCAGCCGGAACCTTCAACGCCTTGGTTATACCGTGCTGGCGGCGGCATCGCCGGAGGAGGCGCAGCGTGTGGCGGCCGGGGCGGCGGGCGGGATCGCCCTGCTTTTGACGGACGTGGTCATGCCCGGCATGAGCGGCCGCGAACTGGCCGGGCAACTGGCGCGGGACTACCCGGCGATGAAGGTGCTGTACATGTCCGGCTACACCGCCAATGTCATCGCCCACCGCGGCATTCTCGAACAGGGCGTGCATTTCCTCAGCAAGCCGGTCACCCGCGATGAACTCGCCCGCAAGCTGCGGGAAATTTTGGATGGCGGGTAGAGCCGGCGGGGCGTAAAAAGAAAAGTCAGTCCGACGGCCGGCCCAGGAAGGCCCGCACCTGCTCCAGCAGCGCCGGGAGGATTTGGTTTTCCGGCACCGTGGCGATGTGCCGGCCGGCGACGTACAACGCGGCCCGGCCTTTGCCGCCGGCGACCGCAATGTCGGCGTCGCGCGCTTCGCCGGGGCCGTTGACCATGCAGCCCATCACGGCCACGGTGGGCCAGGCGGCCTTGGGGAACTCCGCCGCCAGTTTTTCCAGCGCGGCTTCCACCGCGTGGGCCAGGGCGGAGGCGTCAATCTCGACCCGGCCGCAGGTGGGACAGGCAATCACCATCGGACC
>JAXGSX010000028.1:0-19305 GCA_040775225.1 Kiritimatiellia bacterium
AAAAAACCGCCCTCGGGCGGTTTTTTTATCGACCAGGCATCGGTCACATGTGATCGATCATCACCAGCCCAAAGCCCGAGCAGCTCACCAGCGTGGCGCCCTCCATCAGGCGCGCGAAGTCGTAGGTGACCTTCTTGCTCTGGATGGCCGCCTCCATGGCCGCGATGATGGTGTCGGCCGCCTCCACCCAGCCCATGTGGCGCAGCATCATCTCGGCGCTGAGGATCTCGCTGCCTGGGTTGACGTAGTCCTTGCCGGCGTACTTGGGCGCCGTGCCGTGCGTGGCCTCGAAGCAGGCCACCGAATCGCTCAGGTTGGCACCCGGCGCAATGCCGATGCCGCCCACCTGCGCGGCCAGCGCGTCGCTGATGTAGTCGCCATTCAGGTTCAGCGTGGCGATTACGTCAAATTCTTCCGGCCGGGTCAGGATTTGCTGGAGAAAGATATCGGCAATGACGTCCTTGATCAGGATTTGTCCCGGCGCCGGATGCCCCTGGCAGTCCTCCCAACTGACCGCGCGGCCGGCGAACTCCTGCCGGGCCAGTTCATAACCCCAGCGCATGAATGCCCCTTCGGTGAATTTCTGGATGTTGCCCTTATGCACCAGGGTCACGGACTGGCGGTTGTTCTGCAAGGCGTATTCAATGGCCGCCCGCACCAGGCGCCGGGATCCGGTGCGGGAGACAGGCTTCAATCCCAGGCCGGAATCGGGCCGGATATCCCAGTTGAATTTTTGCTTCAGGAACTCCAGCAGGGCGGCCGCTTCCGGCGTGCCGGCCTGGACTTCTTTGCCAGCGTATACGTCTTCCGTGTTCTCGCGGAAAATCACCATATCCACCTTTTCCGGGTGCTTTACCGGCGATGGCGTGCCGGGGAAATAACGCACCGGGCGCAGGCAGACATAAAGATCCAGCGCTTGCCGGAGCGCCACGTTCAGGCTGCGGATGCCGCCGCCCACCGGGGTGGTCAAAGGCCCCTTGATGCCCACCAGGCACTCCCGGAACGCCTCCAGCGTGGCTGCCGGCAGCCAGTCGCCGGTTTGGTCAAAAGCTTTCTGGCCGGCCAGCACTTCCCGCCAGGCGATTTGTTTAGCGCCGCCGTAGGCTTTGGCCACGGACGCGTCCAGCACGCGGACGGCGGCGCGCCAGATGTCCGGGCCGGTGCCGTCGCCTTCAATAAACGGAATCACCGGCTGGTCGGGGACTTCCAGCCCCCGCGCGCCCATCCGGATTTTTTGCGCATTTTTCGGCATGATGCTCCCGCTGTTATGAATGCATTTTTCCATCGCTTCAATTTCAAAACTAACGTTTTGAAACTCAATCAATACGATTAAACTCAGCCGGCATCCGCCGGACCGACCTGCAAATTCAACCGGCCGCCGGCCAGGATGATGGCGCGTTCGCGTTCGTTCAGGCGGCACTGCACCGGGATGTCGGCGCCGCGGGTAAGATTTTTCAAAACCAGCGCTCCGCGTTCCAACCCGGTCCGCAAACCGGGCAGTTCCAGGAGGTCGCCTGGCTCAACCCGGGTGTAATCGCCGGGATTCTGAAAAATCAGCGGCAGCATGCCGCAGTTGATCAAGTTGGCGGCATGAATGCGTTCAAAGCTCCTGGCAACCACAGCGCGCACGCCCAGATACATCGGGCAAAGCGCCGCATGCTCGCGGCTGGAACCCTGGCCGTAGGATTCGCCGGCGATGATGAAGGAAAACCGCCCCTGCGCCCGGGCCTGTTTGCAGCGCGCGGGAAACTCCCTGTCCACCGGGTGAAAAACATATTCAGCGTATTTGGGCACATTGGAGCGGAACTTGAGAAAGGCGCCGGCCGGCATGATGTGATCGGTGGTGATCTTGTCCCCGACCTTGATTTGCGCAATGCCGGCCAGGGTGTCGGGCGGTGGCACATTGCGCGGCAGGGCGCCGATGTTCGGGCCGCGGATGAGCGGGACCGAGGCCCGCGCCGCCGGCGCCGGCGGTTCGACGATCAACGCGTCATCCGCCAGAAACCGCGCGGGCTGCCTGACGGCGGGGTAGCGGTTTGCGCCCAGGTCGCGCGGATCAGCGAACTTGCCGGCCAGGGCGGCCGCGGCGGCGGTTTCCACGGAAGTAAGATAAACGGCGGCATCACGGGTGCCGCTGCGGCCAAGGAAGTTGCGGTTGGAAGTGCGGATGGAAACGGCATTGGAGGGCGGGGCGTGAGAATTGCCGATGCAGAACCCGCAGGCGCTCTCCGCGATACGCGCGCCGGCGGCTATCAGGTCGGCCAGGGCGCCGTTGCGGGCAATCATCTCCAGCACCTGCCGCGAACCCGGCGCAATCACCAGGCTGATGCCGGGAGCGATTTTTTTGCCTGCCAGCATGCGGGCCGCCACCATCAGGTCCTTGTAGGATGAATTTGTGCAGGAGCCGATGCACACCTGCTGCACCGCCAGCCCGGCCAGTTCCCGGACGGTTTTGACGTTGTCCGGGTTATGCGGCGCGGCGGCCAGCGGTTCGATCTGCGATAAATCCAGGTTAATCACCCGGTCGTAGCTGGCGCCCGGATCGGCTTGGAGCGGCGTGTAATCCGCCGGCCGGCCCTGCGCCCGCAGGAACCGGCGGGTGACATTGTCGGACGGGAAGACGGAAGCGGTTACTCCCAACTCGGCGCCCATGTTGGCGATGGTGGCGCGTTCCGGCACGCTCAAGGCGCGCACGCCCGGCCCGCCATATTCCAGGGCCGTGCCGACGTTGCCCTTGGATGTCAGCATCTGGAGCATCCGCAGAATGACGTCCTTGGCCGCCACCCAGGGCGGCAGGCGGCCGGTCAGGTTGACCAGGGAAACCCGGGGGCATTTCAAGGCGAACGGCCGGCCGGCCATGGCCATGGCCACATCCAGGCCGCCGGCGCCGATGGCCAGCATGCCGATGCCGCCGCCGGTCGGCGTGTGCGAATCGGAACCCAGCAGCGTCTTGCCCGGCTGGCCGAACCGCTCCAAGTGCACCTGGTGGCAGATGCCGTTGCCCGCGCGCGAAAATTTCACGCCAAACCTGGCGGCTGCGGATTGCAGGTAGGCATGGTCGTCGGCGTTTTCAAACCCGGCCTGCACGGTGTTGTGGTCCACGTAACTGACGGAAAGCTCGGTCTTGACCGACCCGGCGCCCATGGCCTCGTATTGCAGGAAGGCCATGGTGCCGGTGGCGTCCTGGGTCAGAGTCTGATCAATGCGGATTTCGATATCGGCGCCCGGCGCCCAGGCGCCCCTGGCCATGTGGCTGGTGATCAGTTTTTCAATGACGCCCTGCGGCATAGATGCATTCCTTTTGCGAAAAATATTGGGTTTTCGCCCAGATTCAATGACATGCATCATTCTAAAACCACCCAGGTTTGTCAAGACCGTTCGGAACGGCGCGCGCGGATAGGGCGTATGTCATTGCCGCAGGGGTTTCTTGTGATGGGTTTTTTGGACTGCGGCGGCTTGACGCCGCTTTGGAAAGACCGGTCACCATGAAGCCGTCCGCTTTATGCCATAAGGCCGGGTGATGGTATATAATCCTTGTTGTATCTGTGTGCCGCCTGGGTCTCGCCAGGCGAAAGCGGCGTCAAGCCGCCGCAGTCCAAAGCGGCTTCGCCATGAAAGAGTGGCGGCAATCCCTACGGAAGTGAAATGCGCCCGCGCGGATAGACCGGTTTGACGATGTGGTGGATATGGGGCGCCATAAGTATCTGCCCCAAAGGGGGCTTTGAACAGAATGTTTGGCATCTTGTCAAATGGTTTTGCAAAATGCAAAAGAGTTTTGCGAGCATATATCGAATCCATAAAAGTTGCTTGCCGTGACTTGGTGATGTATATTTACGGCAATATTTCCCGGATAATTGCCCGTTCCATCCTGAACAGGAATTTATAAATCAGGTTGCGGATTTGTTTCCGCTTGAAAATTCATGCCATCGCCAGTCGCGCATACCATGATCGGCCTGGGCCTCGGGGTGGGTATTTGCCTGCCGCGCGGCGACGGCTGGCGCCGGCTGGGCAGCCGGATATGGCGCTGGCGCGGTTTGTTGCTGGTGTGCGTGATCCTGGCCAATGCGCCGGACATTGATTACCTTTTCGGCTGGGCGGCGGGCGATATCAACAGCCGGCATCAGTTGGTCACCCACACCCTGGGATGGATAGCCGCCGTGGCGCTGGCCTTATGGTGGGCGCAGCGATATTACGCTCCCCGCACGGTGCGGATGTCCGGCGCCTTGATTTTCCTGCTGCTGGCCAGCCACCTGGCGGCGGATTACCTCGGGCAGGACCTGGGCCCGCCCTACGGCATCATGGCTTTCTGGCCGCTGTCCGACCGTTTCTATCTTTCGCCCTGGCCGTTATTCACGGCGCCTGATAAGCGCGCCTGGATATCGCTGCATAATCTGCAGGTGATGGCGCGGGAATTCTGCCTGCTGGCCCCGGTGCTGCTGGCGGTCATGTTTTACAAGGCCCGCGGTGCGGCGCGGAGGAAGCCAACGGGCTTGGTGGCGCCAATATAGCATAAAACGCCTTTTTTTAGCGGAGCATTTATGTTGCCGCTGCCGGTTGCTTGTTTTGCCAACGAATTTCTTGTTTGCAGCGGAGATGGATAGCTCGGGAAAAACATGCAGACATGTGTCGATTCGGATTGAATCTACACGCGCATTCGTGTATCAATAACGCAATGGCCAAAGCACTAAAACAACTAAAGTGATGAAAACGGTTTTCCGTTACGGAATCGGCGAGTTGTATGGGCTTGATTTTTCCATATTGCCGGCGGACAGGATTCGGGCCCTGGCTAACGCGCCTTTTAAGTCGCAACCCTGTCCCTTCCGCGGTGGAAGCGTCATGTGCAACAAGAAGGGCGGTGTTTGTTCGCTACGCCAGTTCATTAAGCAAGGCGAAGACGTTCTCCCTGTTAACGGGGCTTCGGTTGTTGCGACTTGTCCATCTAGGTTCTATGACGCTGGAACTGCCTTGGCGTGGGCCGGACGCATCCTGCTCGATGCGGAATCGCCAATAATTCTGACAGAACTCCCTTTTCTAAAGACGACTTCAGGGGCCAATCCCTCTGACGTTTCTACAGTCGGCAAAATTGACATGGTTCTTGTGCATCCCGATACTGCAAAACTTCATTGGTGCGCCTTGGAAATTCAAGCTGTCTATTTTTCGGGTGCGTCCATGACCAAAGACTTCCAAGCGATGAAGAAATGGCAAGGTGGTGGAATACCATTTCCTCAAGGCTTCCGGCATCCGGACTTCCGGTCATCCGGCCCCAAACGTTTGATGCCACAACTGCAAATCAAAGTACCGACGATTTCGCGGTGGGGTAAAAAAATGGCTGTCGTTGTTGACCAGCCTTTTTGGGAATCCTTTGGCGGCATAGACGAAGTTGACCATGTGTCCAACTGCGACATCGCTTGGTTCGTCATGAAGTACCGGCACGACGGAACGCGATTCCATCTGGAGCCGGACAGGCTGCACTTAACTACGCTTGACCGCGCTGTCGAAGGTCTTACCGGTGGTAAACCAACAAGTCTTTATGACTTCGAGCAGACCCTGCGTGCGAAACTTGAGGATTCGCCACCCTGTTTGGTTCGAGCCAGTCCAAGTCGCGACTGATTAGAAGTTCTGTCATTTCAGCGTGATGGGTGTTCCTCATCCGGACAGGCTGGCAGGCAAAACCGAACTCCCGTGCCATGTTCTGAATCTCTTTGTCATTGTCGTAACTCATCAGAAACGAGCCGGACACGGCGGCCATTTTTTCGAATAGTTGCCGGTGGTTTATCTGCCAGTTCCGGTATAGTCTTCGTGCCGCCTTCATGTACGGGGGGTCAACGTAGAAAGCGCAGTTTTCTTCGGCGATGTATTCGTTAACCAAGGCAAATCCGTCGCCGGTGAAAAAACTTATGCGGTCAAGATTCATGCTGATTTCGCGGATTCGGCGGGCCAATGTTCCAGGATACCATCGTGAACTGATGCCCCGATTGTTCTCCCCGTTCTTCACCAGCCCGGCCCCAGGCGCCATAATCCCGCCGCGTTGAACTCGATTTCGAAGCAATGTCAGAAAAGCGCGACGCCGCAGGGAAACGGCGGAACCATTGGTTTCTTCGGCTAGCGCCTGCCGCACGTTCGCCGAAGTCAATCCAAATCCAAGAATCTCTTGTGCAAGCCATTCGCCTTGCCCGTTCAAGATGGTCTTCCAGACCGCCGACACGCCCTCGTCGGTCTCCGCCATGACCACATGCCCGGCGAGTCTCTCGAAAGCCACCGTCAGACTGGCAATACCTCCTCCGGCAAAAGGCTCAAGGAACAATCCGGGACTTTCCGGGAGACTGCGTAACCATGCTCGAAGAATGGGAACGAGCCAAGTCTTGCCGCCCGGATATCGAAAAGGACTCCGTTGCGGCACACTTGCCACGTTGACGGGTTTATCTGCGTTCAACGCCTTGACCGCCGATTCCGATTCCAAGACATAGACAGGGTCATCTTCCCGCACTTGACCTCGCTTGGAATCCAAAGCCCATGCGATAGTCAGTATTTCGTCGGCAATGCGTTCAGGAACCCTGATGACGCGGGTTTTCCCAGACCGCCACTTCGGCGAATAAGTTGTTGACGATCTAGCCATTGTTTCACCTCTGCGCGTAAATATACAACCCTTGTTACAAGGGTGCAAGTAATTTCTTTTGTGACGGTCTTTTTTTACGGCGCAAGGCCGGGCCACATTTATCGCAATCCGTAAACATCTCGGTTGTTGCGCTTTGCGCGATCTGCGTGTCACCGCGGGCATTCCAGGCGCGCGCCGCGCACAGCCACCGCGCCCTGGAATTTGCCCCCGATGCGCAGCCGGACGGAATGAACATTCCGGGCCGGCAGATCGAAGGTCTGTTGCGCCAGCCACCAGCCATTGGCGCGTTTGATGTTGGGCTCCTTGACCATGAAATGGCGCATGACTTCGTATTCCGGCCGGAGCGGGTCGGAATCGGCGGATTCGATCCGTTTGGTCAATTCCACGACCAGGGCAATCGAGCCTTTGAAATCCGGACTCTTTTTAAACAGGGCCTGCATCATCAGTTTCGAGCCGTTTTTAACATGAATCTCGGGCGATATCAGCCAGCATTCGGCGCGGGCATCCAGGGAGTGGAAAGCGAATCCGCCGTCGAATTCCGGCTGCGCTTGCCACGCGACGGATTGCCGGTAGCGGTTGTCCAGCCGGATGTCCCAGCCGGACAGCGGCTGGTTGGGTTCCGTGGACGCGCCGGGGAATTCCAGGAAATTGCTGCCGGGCGCCAGATCGGCGCCGCGCACGACTTCCATCTTCACTCCCGGCACCGTCAAACGGCGCTGGTGGAAACGCCACCATTGCCAGGCGCCGGCGCCGGACGCCGCGCAGACCGCCAGGAGCATGGCCAGGAACATGCCCTGCCACCGCCGCACCCGGCGCTTCAACTGCGCCAGGTGCTGCACCGGCACCGTGTCGCGCATGGTTACGACCGGCTGGGCGGGCGGGCTGAAATTCACGCGTTCGCGGAGCGGCGGCTGCAGGGAAGTGGGGGCGGCATTCAGGAACGCCGCCGCCGCTAACGGCAATCCGGCTTTTTCCATGGCGGCGCGGTGGGCGTCCAGGTCAAAGGGCACCTTGCGCCAGAACACGGACCCGGTAGCCTCGTCAAAAATGCAATAAGTCGCCCGGTAATCTCCATCGCGCGGCTGTCCGACGGAACCGACGTTGACCAGGAAACGTTTGCCTTCCTCCAGCATGAAATCTTCCGGCGGGATCAGGCGCGGAGTCTGGCTGCGGCCGATGACGAAAATGCCGGGTTGGTGGGTGTGCCCGATGAACAGGAGCGGTTCGGACACCTTGCGCCAGCCGGGCAGGGCATCCTCCGGCTCGAAAATATAATGAAAGTCGGCGGGCTGGTCGAAATTGGCATGTGCGCAGCGGAAATTGTCGCCGGCCAGGCACAGCGGCAGCCGCGCCAAAAATTTCTTGGCCGGTTCGCCCAGCTGCCGGGCGGACCACTGGATGATTTCCCGGGCGGGGTCGCTGAAAAATTTCGGATCAATTTTGCCGCAGATGGCGGCATCATGGTTGCCCAGCAGAAAATGATCCACATTGGTGTAAAGCGATTCGAGCACTTCGCGGGGATGGGGGCCGTAGCCGACCATGTCGCCCAGGCAGATGATGGCGTCAACGCCGGCGCTGCGGATATCCAACAGCACGGCGTTCCATGCCGGCAGATTGGCATGGATGTCGGAAACCACGGCATACTTCACGCGGCACCTCCGGCAGGGTTGGCGCAGTGCAGGTCACTTGCCGCATCCTAGCACACCGCCAACGGAATGTAAATGCCCGCCGTCATGGGATGCCCGCCGTCACGGCAGCCGGCGCAGCAGGCCGGCGCATTCGGGCGACGGCGTGAAGCGCGTGGCGAATGCGGGCGTGGCGTGGAGTTCCAGCGGCCGGCGGTCGGGCACGAACAGCACGGCGCCGCCGGGGCAGTTCGTTTGCAGCCAGCCGGCGCCGGCTTCCAACCCCAGGACAAACAGCGTGGTCGAGAGGGCATCGGCGTCCATGGCGGCATCCGGGCCGGCTCCGATGACGGTGACGGACGCCATTCCTTCCGCGGGCCGGCCGGTGCGCGGATCGAGGATATGCGCGTAGCGCCGGCCGCCGATCGCAACAAACCGTTCGTAATTGCCGGACGTTGCGGCGGCTTCGCCGTCGCGCAAGTCCAGCGCGCCCAGCACGCGGCCGGAGTCAAAAGGGTCCTGGACGGCGATCCGCCAGGGCGCGGCGGGCGCGGCGGCGCCCAACGCGCGGAGGTTGCCGCCGAGGTTCAGCAGAACATTGGTCAGGCCATGGCGCTGCAGGATGCGGGCAACCTCATCCACGGCGAATCCCTTGGCGATGCCGCCCAGGTCCAACTGCATGCCCGGCAACTCCAGCCGCGCGGTCCGGTCGCCGATTTTCAGGCGCCTGAAATTTACCAGCCGGCGGATAGGCTCCCGTTCATCCGGCGCCGGCGGATTCGCCGGCGGCGGCCCGCCGCGCAGTCCCCAGATTTGCAGCAACGGCGCCACGGTGATGTCGAAGGCGCCGCCGCTCAATTCGCCGTAACGGCGGGCGGCGCGCAGGATGGTCAGGGTCTCCGGCGACACCGCCGCCGGCGCGGCGCCCGCGGCCTGGTTCAGCCGCGCGATGTCGCTGTCGGCCTGGTAAAAACTGAGGCGGTTTTCCATGCCATACAAGGCATTGGCGCTGAGCACGCCGGCCGGCTCCAGGTAGTCTGCGCGGTCCGCCGGGAGCGTCACGGTAAAAACCGTGCCCATCACCAGGAAAGTTTTATGCGGCAAAGCCGCCGGGCGGCAGGCCGATATAAACAGCATGCAGCCTGCCAGCAAGATTGTTCGAGATGCAGCGGGGGTGTTTGCGGATTTCATCATAAAGTTCGAGGCGGGTTGCCGCCGGCGGCATTGCCGCCGTCCGCCGGCGATGCTTGCGCCGCGCGCCGCCTCACCGCGCCCTCCATTTCTTCCAGGGGCGGCAGGCCGGTGCGTTGCCGGTGGTCTTCGCTGATGCGGCTTTGCATGAATTTATGCCAGATTTTGCGCGCCATGCCGGCGGCTTCCGCCGCGCCGGCGGCATCGCCGCGCGCCTCGCGGAACAGGCTTTGCGCCAGGAATCCATCCACCAGCGCGATGGCGTCCTCCCGGGGCGTTTCAGACAGGTCGCCGGCCAGGCAGGATTCCGCGAATGTTTCAAATTCCGGGTCGCCCTGGGGATTAGGATAGCGCGCGGTCAAGGTCGCATACAGATCCCGCGCCCGCGTGAGCTCGCCGTAGCAGTATAAAACCACGGCCGCTTCCGCCAGGAAATTGGCGTAAGCCATGTGAAACGAGGGGATGTCGAAGCGCTGCAGGGCTTCTTCGTGGGCGCGGACGGCGCGTGGCAGCAGTTCCAGGGCAGGCGTGGCCAGGTATTGCCCCGCCGCGGGATTGAACTGCAGGCGGCCATGCCGGAATGATTCGTCCATGCACTGGTAAAACATCTGGTAACATGCGCGCACGCCGGCCTGACCGGCGTCCCCCGACCGGCCCTGGGACGACCAATAAAGCGCGTGGGTGGCCGGCAACCGCCAATCCAAAGGTCCGTAATCGCGGTCCAGCGCGGCCATGATGGCGGAATCCAGCTTGTAAACCTCGCGCGCGCGTTCGCCCGCGGCGCTGACTTCGATAGTCGCGTAGTCCGGATGCGCTCCGCCCAGCAGCGCGGTCATTTCCTCCGCCAGCCTGATTTTATAGTGGCGGTGGGCGGAGTCCATGACGTAGCCGATTTTATGCTGGTAAATCCAGCCGAGTTCGCGGAGCAGCACCGGATGGCGCGGGTTGAAAACCAGCGCGCGGTCGCGCAGCAGGCGGATGCCGTGCCGCACCCAGCGCCAGCGATCTTCCGGGTCGGTGAACATGATGCTGACGTTATAAGCCATGTTCCAGGCGTGAAAGGCCCAGACGGTGGTGAATTGCGGTTCGAGCGCCGTGATCCAGTCGCTGAGCTGAACCAGTTCCAGGACCCGGGACTCTTCCTGCAGATGTATGGCGCGCATCCAGAGCAGGTCAACCATGATGCCCCGGAATCCGCCCAGGGCTACGGTGGTGAAAATCAAGGCCGGCGGCATATCTTCCGGCGGCGGTTGAAATTGCGGCCGCGCGGCGCGCGGCTGCATCACCTGCGCGCGCCAGACCGCCGCGGCCGCCAGCAGCAAAATCATGGCCGGCGCCAGGAGCCAGTGTTTGCGCAAAGCTTTCATGTTTCAGCCATCCCCAATTGACGCCGGGCCAGCAGCCAGGCGCCGGCGCCCGCCAGCAAGACGGTGTAGAATAACAGCGCCAGCCCGGCCTGCCCGGCGGTCGCCCAGGGAATCAGGCGCCCGCCGGTCAGCAAATCCACGGGGTTGAACCGCCCGAGCGCGGGCATCAGCAGCCGCACAATTTCACTGGCCGCGGCCACGGCCAGATCGAGTGTCCGGGCAGTCCAGGAGCCGGCATCGCCTGGAAAAGCGTAGCGTACCCACTGGCGGCCGGCGGTGTAACGGAACCGGTTGAGCGTGTCGAGCAGCGGCATGGCGCCCGCCAGCAGCAGGGCCACGGGGAAGGAAAACGCCGCGCCGGCGGTCAAGCCCAGCGCGGCGAGAAAAGACAGGCGGGCGCAGATGATCAGGCCGGCCCGCAACAGGTTGCCGGCGAAACCGCCGGCCGGCGCCAGCACGATTACGCCCTGTGGATGGGGGAACAACAAGGCCGAGGTAGTATCGGGGTGTTGATTGACGCAAGTGATCTCGAACGTGCGGCCCGGCTGCAGGAAATCGGCCGGCAAATCCAACCGTGACGGTTTGCGGGGCGGAGCGGAGATTTCAAAACGCAGGGGCCGGCGCTTGCCGGACAACCCGGCCGTCCAGACCATGGGTATGGCTGCAGTCTGGTCGGGCCGGGCGGTGATGAATTCAAATTGCAATCCGCCGGGTCGTTTTGCCAGCACGGTGTCCGGCAGGGTGATGCGCCAGCGCCCGATGCCGCCCGGGGCGACGGTGACGCCGGAGGGACCGCTGTCCGGCTGATTGGTCAGGGCGGCGGCAGGCAGGCTGATCTGGGCGGTCAGCAGGGTGTTGCGCAGCGCGGCCAGTTCGGATGCGGGCTGGCGGGAGTTGCGGTTGAGATGCCACATGCCGGCGCCCAACGCCGCGCCGGCAATGCCCAGCAGGGCGGCATTGATCAGCATCAACCCCAGCCAGTTGCCGATCCAGATTTGCGCGGCGGCGACCGGTTTGACGCGCGCCAACTGCAGCCGGCCGGCGGCGTTTTCCAGCGAGATGGACGATGCGGCGATCGCCAGGGTGGCCGCGGATAGCAGGAAAGAAGCCCAGGCGATGGAGTAGGAGAGCCAGATCCGCGCCATGCCCGCCAAAGTGCCGTCGCCTTGGATGGCCAGGCGCAATCCGGCAATGCCGGCGGCCAGCAGTACCGCCAGCAAGAGCCACATGCCGCTGCGCCATTGGCGGCGCATGACCAGGATTGCCAGCGCCCAGACCGGCTGGAATTTTGAATATAATCTTTTCACTTTGCCGCATGCGCCCTGCGAGATTTGCTGCGCCGGGCAGGGCATCGTTTCCGGAAAAACAGCGCCGGGCCGGCGCTGCATGGGAGGACGCCGGCCAGGCGGTTGCCGTTAATTTGTGTGTTCTGTCCGCGGGCGGCTGGAACGGAGGTATTCGGCCAGGTCCGCCGCCGGCGCCACGGCTGAACCGTCCCCGCGTCCGCCTGCACCCCGCTCGGACTGGAAATCGCCAGCCTCGCCGAGTTTCTGCAAAAAGAATTGCTCCAGGGTGCGGCAGGGGCGATCCATCTCGGGATCGCTGCCGGTGATGCGGCGCAAGGCGTCCAGGATTTGACGCTGGGTGGCGGCATCGGGCGCAGGGACGGCAAACCGGCACAACGAAGGGTCTTCCAGCAGCGCCCGCACGGCGCCCTGGACAATCACCCGGCCCTGGTACATGATCAGGATGCGCTGGCATATATCTTCCACATCCGCAAGCAGGTGGGAGGACAAAATGACGGTCTTGCCCCGTTGACGCAGCATGAGCAACAGGTCCTTGACCTGGCGGCAGGCGAGCGGATCCAGTCCGGACGTCGGCTCGTCCAGCACGATCAGCTCGGGATCGTTGATCAGCGCCTGCGCCAGGCCGACGCGCCTGGTCATCCCCTTGGAAAATTCGCCCACCCGGCGCCGGCGGGCGTGTTGCAGCCCGGTCATCTCCAGCAATTGACGTGTGCGCCGCCGGCGTTCGCCGCGGTCGAGGTTAAACAGCCGGCCGTAAAAATCCAGGGTTTCCTCCGGCGTCAGTTGCGGGTAAACATGGTTTTCTTCCGGCAGGTAGCCCAGGCGCGCGCAAACATCGCGATGCCCGGGGGGCAATCCGAAAATCCGCAACGCGCCTGCATTGGGCCGCAGCAGGCCCAGCAGCATTTTCAGCGTGGTGCTTTTGCCCGAGCCATTGGGGCCCAGCAATCCGAATATCTCGCCCGGGCGGATTTCGAAGGAAACATCATGCACGGCCTCAACTTTCAGACGCCCCCAGAAATCACGGAAACTCCTGGAAACGTTGCGGGCGGACAATACCATCCCGCCGGGGACCTGGGTTGGCGGCAGTTGATTTTCAGAGCGCATGTTTGCGTGGCGTCAGCTTGGTTTAAAAAACGCGCATAGTATAATTCAAAAAAAACCACCACGCAAACAAAACCTTGCCAAAACCGCCGCGGTTGTCATATCGTATACGGCCAGAGGAGGAGGGTATGGCTCCGGCAATGCGCGTTTTTTTCATGGGTTCGGCGGAACTGGCGTGTCCCGGCCTGGAAAAGCTGCGGACGGCGCCCGGCATGCTGATGGTCGGCGTGGCGACCCAGCCGGAGCGGCCCAAGGGGCGCTCGCTGCGTCCGGCTGCCTGCCCGGTATGCGCGCATGTGGCGCGCCTGGGCATTCCGGTGCTGATGCCGGAAAATATCAACGCCCCGGAGAGCCTTGAGACGCTGCGCCGGTTGCGGCCGGATGTGATTGCCGTGGTGGCTTACGGGCAAATCCTGAAACGCCCGCTCCTGGAATTGCCGCCGCTGGGGTGCGTCAACCTGCATGCTTCGCTGCTGCCGCGCTACCGCGGCGCGGCGCCGGTCCAGTGGGCCATTGCCCGGGGTGAAACCGTCACGGGTGTAACCACTATGTTCATGAGCGAGGGGCTGGATGAAGGAGATATAATCTTCCAGGCAGAGGAGCCGATACGTCCGGACGACACGGCCGTTTCGCTGCAAGCCCGGCTGGCGCGCCGCGGCGCGGAATTGCTGGATCAAACCCTGCGGTCATTGCGGGCGGGGACTGCGCCGCGCCGGCCCCAGTCCGCGGGCGATGCCACCTATGCGCCGCGCTTGAAAAAAGATGACGGCCGGTTGGATTGGACGCGTCCGGCGGAAGAAATCTGCAACCGCGTCCGCGGATTCAATCCCTGGCCGGGTTGTTTCCTGACGCTGCCCGCTCCCCGGCGCCTGTCGGTGAAAGTGCTGCAAGCCCGCGCCGAGCCGGCCGCGCCGCCGGCCGCCGTCCCGGGCGCCGTGCTGCAAGCAACAGGCGCCGGCCCATTGATCAGCGCCGGCGCGGCGGCGGTGCGGCTCCTGTCAGTTCAACCGGAAGGCAAGAAACCCATGAGCGGGGCCGCATTTCTGTGCGGCTACGGCTTGCGTGCGGGTGTGGTGTTGCCGTCGTAACCCATGTTGTATCCCGTTTTATTTCTGGCGGTCCTGGCATTGCCCGGCTGGCTGTTGGCCGGCATCCTGCGTTTTCGCGGACCCCGCGGGCTGATGGCGCTGGGTTTCTCCTATGCCTTGGCGTCACTGAATCTGCTGCTGTTGCCCACGCTGAATCTGCCGCCGGCGGTTTTCCCGCATTTGCTGGCCGCCGAATTCGCAGCGCTGTTGGTTATGGCGTTATGGCGGCGCCGGCATGTCCGCCGCCCGTCGCTCCGCCGCCGGTCCGCCCGCGCCTGGGAGATTCTCGGGCCAGGCATGGTTGTGCTGGCGGCGGCGGCTGTCTATTTACTGTGGACCGGCCCTTACCTGGAAATTCCCGCCGATGCCTGGGAACACCTGCGCCGCATCCAGACGCAAATGGATGTTCTGCGGGATAATGATTTCGGCCCGGTTAACAAGTGGCAATTGTGGGCCGCCCAGGGGCAGGTGTGGTACTTGCTGCAGGCCATTTTGTTCCGGTGGAGCGGCATGCAAATCCTGGATGCCGCGTCTTATGCTGTCTTGCTGAACAGCCTGGCATGGACGGCGGGCATCTACCTGTTCGGCTTGAAACTGTTTGCGCCTTTGCGCGTCGGGCGGCTGGCCAAGGGGATCATGGCCGCGCTGGCCGCCCTGTTTTATATGGCCTCCTTCGGCATGAGCGTGTTCGCCTATGCGCGTTATTACCCGCTGGCGCCGACGATGATGGCTTTCGTGGTTTACCTGGCAGCCATGGTGTTCCTGATGGATTTGATTCGCCAAACTAAATGGCAATGGCGCCTCGTCTGGCCGCCGGCGCTGCTTTTGGTGGTCTTGAATGCGACGCATACCCAGGAAGCCTTGTTCGTTTTTTTCATGTCCTGGGGCATGAGCCTGTGGGAAACCATCCGGCGCTGGCGCGCAGACCGCATCTCCGTCCTGCGCCGGCCGGCGGGAGTCTTGTGCCTGGCCGCGTCGGCGGTCTGGTTGGGATTGCTGGCCTGGTCGCATTCCCGCCCGCTCTCGCCGTTCTGGGTTTACGGGGCGGTTCCCATTGAAAACCTGCTGCCTTTCCTGCGCGGTCTGCTGGTGCAGTCGCCGACGGCGCATTTTTATCCCGTGGTCGCGGTGTGGGGACTATGGGTGTATTTTCTGTTCGCCCGGCATTGGCGCGAATTCGTCCGCCAGCCGTTTATCCTGGCGGGCATGGCCATGCCTTTGCTGACGGTGTTCAATCCGGTCACCATGGATATCATGCTGCGGCATTTAGCCGATCCGACGGCGCTTTACCGGTTCAATTACATGCTCCCGCTGCCGTATGTCGCCGCCTGGTGCGCCGTCCGGCACGGGCCATGGGCGGCCGGCGGCGGCCGGCGCCGGCGCCGGCTGGCGGGCGCGGCCGTGTGGGCGGGCCTGCTGGTGCTGCTGTTTCCATTGCGCTGCGCGTATTTTGATTCCAGTTACAGCCGCTGGCCGACTTTGCGGAAGGTCATGCCGGCAAACGACTGGCGCAACTGGGGCGACCTGCTGTCCGTCCTGCAGGAGCAGCCTGAGAGTTCGGTCATTACCGATCCGGTGACGGCTTACCTGCTGCGCGGCGCCACGCGCCATTACATCCGCGGGCAACGGTTTGATCATGCGGAGTTTTCCTGGTGGCTGCGTCCGGAAACCCCCGAGTTGAACCTGGATCACATCTGGCATTACCTGGACCGTGGCCGCCGCTGGCTGCTGGTGGTGAACCTGCGGGATGGCGCCTTGAGCGCAGCCGGCAAGCTTTCGGGCCACTGGCCGGCGAATGTTTTAAAGCTCGGACGCTACTACGCGCCGCGGACCGTAAAATGGGTGGAGGCTCGGCCGGAGAATTTCCGCCTGCTGTGGGAGCGGGATCGGGTGAAAGTGTACGAGGTTGTTTGCCCGGCTCCTTAAAACGGACGTATGCCGGCAGCCGCGATCAATAATTGTGGATGGCACGAAAGCAGCTTCATCCGACCTTTGCCGTCCTCGGAACGAATCAAAAGCTCTTGACGCATCCAGGTTATTATGTGATACAAAAAAGCATCTATATCACTTCAATCCTATTAAATTCGGTATCATCCTTTTAATGGGACGGTTTGGCCGGAATCCGCAGATATTTCAAAGGAGTTATAATCATGGCTGCTGGAAAGAACTCCACCGGCGCCAGCTTGGGATTCGAGGACAAGCTCTGGGCGGCGGCTGACAAGTTGCGCGGCAACATGGATGCCTCCGAGTACAAGCATGTCGTCCTCGGGCTGATCTTCCTGAAGTACATCTCCGACGCCTTCATGGAGAAGTACAACCACTTGGCCCGGGAAACCGCCAATCCGAAGAGCGAATACTTTGTGAGAGAAGAGCAGGCGCGGTATGGTGTGGCAGAAGATCGTGACGAGTATCTGGCCGACAATATCTTCTGGGTGCCGCCGGAAGCGCGCTGGCCTTACCTCCAGAAGAACGCCAAGCGCCCCGAGATCGGCACGCTGGTGGACGACGCCCTGACCGCCATCGAGCGGGACAACAAGGTGCTCAAGGGCGTGCTCCCAAAGGACTACGCCCGCCCGGCGCTCGACAAGGCCCGCCTCGGCGAGATCATTGACCTAATCGCCACGATCGGCCTGGGCGACAAGCAGGCACGCGAGCGCGACGTCCTGGGCCGTGTCTATGAGTATTTCCTCGGCAAGTTCGCGTCCGCCGAGGGCAAGCTGGGCGGACAGTTCTACACACCCCAGTGCGTGGTCAAGCTGCTGGTCGAGATGCTCGAACCCTACAAAGGCCGCGTCCTCGACCCCTGCTGCGGTTCCGGCGGCATGTTCGTGCAGGCTGCCAAGTTCGTGCAGTCGCACGCCTCCAGCAACGGCAACGGCAAAAAGGCCAAAGTTAGTCCCGCTGTCCGGCGCGAGATCTCGATCTACGGTCAGGAATCCAACAACACCACCTGGCGGCTGGCGCTGATGAATCTGGCGATCCGGGGTATTGATGGCAAGATCGAATGGGGCGACAGCTTCCTGAACGACAAGCACAAGTACCTGAAGGCCGACTACATCCTGGCCAATCCCCCGTTCAACATGGAGGACTGGGGCTACTCGAAGGTGAAGAACGACGTCCGCTGGCGACGCTTCGACCTGCCTTCGCCGAGGCTTCGGCAGGCAAGCCAGCCTTCTGGCTTTTTTTCACTGCCTCCTGGCGGCGAGCGAAAACGCAAGGACGGCTCGACGTTCACGGTGGACGGCGGCAACGCCAACTATGCCTGGATTCTGCACTTCCTGCACCATCTCGCGCCGCACGGCACTGCGGGCTTTGTGCTGGCCAATGGCTCGCTTACCAGCAACACCTCCGGCGAAGGTGACATCCGTAAGGCCATCATCGAGGCGGACATGGTGGACTGCATTATCTCCCTGCCAGGCCAGCTCTTCTACACGACGGGCATCCCTGCCTGCCTCTGGTTCCTGACGCGGAACAAGGGCGCGGACAAGGAACATGGTTTCCGCGCGCGGCACGGCGAAACACTTTTCATCGATGCGCGGCGGCTGGGTGTCCTCATGGACCGTGTCCATCGCGAACTCAAGGATGACGAGGTCGCCGAGATCAGCCGTACCTATCACGCCTGGCGTGGCGAAGAGCGCGCAGGAAAGTACGAGGACAAGGCCGGATTCTGCAAGGCGGCAACGCTCACGGACATTGAATCCCACGGCCACGTCCTCACGCCTGGCCGCTACGTCGGGGCCGAGGAGATCGAAGACGACGGCATCCCGTTCGAAGAGAAGATGACCGAGTTTTCGGGGGAGTTATACGAGCAGATGGCCGAAGGCGTGGCGCTCGATGCCGCCATCCGCAAGAACCTGGAGGCGCTGGGCTATGGCGAGTAAGAACCAACCAGACCGCAAGAGTTTCACGGCCCTGCTGGCCGATGTGAAACTGCGCATTCAGAGTGCGCAGACCCGCGCCATGCTGGCGGTCAACTCGGAACTGGTCAGGCTCTATTGGGACATCGGACGCATGATTGACGTCCGCCAGAAGCTGGAAGGCTGGGGTTCGGGCGTCATTCCCCGGCTGGCAGCCGAGTTGAAGAACGAGATGCCGGAGTTGAAGGGGTTTTCGGAGCGGAATATCGGCCTCATGATCGCGTTCCACAGGGAATACCCGGATCCATCTGTAATTTTGCAACAGCCTGTTGCAAAATTGCCGGGGGGAGCAATTTCGCCACAGGCGGTGGCAAAATTGACTGAGGCGGAGATTGTGCAACGCACCGTTGCACAATTCAATGACACTCCGTTCTGGGCCGTTCCATGGGGACACCATGTGATCCTGATTCAGAAGGTCAAAGACCTCGCCGCCCGCCGCTGGTACATGGAGCAGACCCTGACTAACGGCTGGAGCCGGAACATTCTCGCCATGCAGATTGACGCGCAGGCCTATGCCCGGCACGGGAAGGCGCGGTCCAACTTCGCGCTGACGTTGCCGGAACATCAATCCGACCTCGTTCAGCAGACGCTCAAGGATCCCTACATCTTCGACTTCCTCACCCTGACCGAACCGTTCCAGGAGCGCGAACTGGAGAACGAACTGGTGCGCCAGTTGGAGAAGTTCTTGCTCGAACTCGGCCAGGGCTTCGCCTTTGTCGGGCGGCAGTACAAGGTCGAAGTGGGCGACGAGGATTTCTACATTGACCTGCTTTTCTACCACCTGCGCCTACGGGCCTTCGTCGTGATCGAACTCAAGAAGGGCAAATTCAAGCCCGAATATGCCGGGAAGCTCAACTTCTACTGCAATGTGGTCAACGATCGCCTGAAACAGCCGACCGACCAGCCGACCATCGGCCTGATCCTCTGTCAGGAGCGCAGCCGCCTGCTGGCCGAGTACAGCTTTGCCGGAATAGACAAACCCATCGGCATTTCCACCTACGAACTCACCCGCGCTCTGCCCAGGGACATGAAGTCCGCGCTCCCCACCGTCGAGGAGATCGAGGCCGAACTGAGCGAGGTGGCGAAACAG
>JAXGSX010000029.1:0-18974 GCA_040775225.1 Kiritimatiellia bacterium
CACGCCCGGGACGCTGGCGTCAACATCCGCCCAGCCGAAATGCGATATCCGGCAATTGTCAACTTCGCCGGCGCCGGCAAACGTCACGCCCCGGAACCGAGAATTAGCGGACGTGACGGCAGCCGCTTCCCCATGGCCGCAATCCGGCCCGCGCAGCCGTACGCCCGTAAGTCGCGCGCCGGGGCCGAGCCGGAACAACAATCTTTCCGCCAGGGCATCCGGCGGCGCGTCCGCCGGCATCCTGAACCTTAAAAGCGGCCCCGGCGAGCCCCCTGTCCCGCGGTCGCCGGCCACAGTCACCCCTGCCGGAATGGTGAACATCGGCTGGTAAGGTTTGGCCGCCCGCACATCCACCGCGCCGGCCAGATCAAGTTCCGCGCCGGAACGCACCCGGATGACTTTGCCGGCAACTTCCGCCGGTGTTTTCTGATTAAACTCTTCCAACACTGCGGCCAATTCTTTAGCCGTCGCCACCTCCACATCCGCCGTGACAACCATTCGCGAATATCCGGCCCAGCCGCCGATTGGATCGCCAAGTTCCGCGGCATTGGCGCCGTAACCGGTCAGTTCCGCCCCCGCCGCCGGACGCACGCCGGGCGTCAGCAATGACGCGCCGCGAGGCTGGAAGGCGTCGCCCGGTTTGCCGTCCACGTCCAGATGCGCCAAGGGCTGGCCAACGGCGTTTTCGCGCAAAATCACCTTAACAACGTAATTCGTGGAACCGGAAGGCACGAACATGGGCCCGCGCCAACTTATTTGCCGTTCAGATTCAGGGCCCTGGTGGGCAACTACCAGGGTTGCCTTGCCGGTCAGCCCGCCGGGATTTTCCAGGGCCACCGCCAGGTCATACTCCAAGCCGCCGTCGCTGCGCGCGTGATACGGCGAGCGAATAACCGCGCCGGCGATCCGCGGCGCAAACACTTTGTTCACGGCAATCGCGCCAGCCTCAACCACCCGGCCGAAATTATCCGGGTCGTGAAACCCCCGACGGGCGGCTTTATCACCCAGCGGCGACCAGGTGATCAGCTCCAGCGGCTCGGTCTGACGGGCGCGGCAGATATTCAAACGAAAGTCATCCGCCAGCCTGCCGTCGCCCAGGACATACAAAGGGATGGCCCATTCCGCTTCCCATCCGTTGCTGACAACCGCCGCCGCCGCAGTGTATGCCAGGTTCCAATCCTCGTCGCGCTGCCCATCCACCAAACGCTGTTCCCGGCAGGCGCCGCCGGCGGCGAGCACAAAATGGTAATATTTCGGGTTGCGGCCGTCCGGCATCAGGAACAATTCCAGGTGGTCCTGCATGCCGATGGTGTCAGGAATGGCGATACCGGGCAGCGCGCTGGGCTGGCGGACGCCATCCTCCAGGCAGCACACGCCAATGTAAAGAAAACGATCGTCATGCCCCAGCCTGGCCAGGGTTTCAACCGCCGGCGTGTTGGTTTGGTAAAGCACATGCTCCAACTTGACCGGGGTCACCTCCCGCCAGGCGGCGTCATCCACCCGCCCGTCAATCGTTGGGGCCGATGGCAACCGGACAATGCGGATTGCCGGCAGGCCGGCAACCGCGCCGGGCGGGAGGCAAAGCGCCAAGCAAGCCATGAGAACGCCGGCGCCGCGCATATAATGACACGTTTTATGCATGGCATATTTCCTGTTGTTCGTTTAGCAACTCACCTGGAGGGCGAACCTTCGGCGAGCCATGCTGCTGCAGACGGCTCAGCACAGCTTCGCCCTCCATTAACCGTTCATCAACTAAATTCCACGGCCAGCATTGTCAGCACTTCCAGATTCCGCAAGCGCAAGATATTTCCAGGTTCCAGTTTGAGCGGCCGGCCGGCCGGCAGCAGGCGCACCCGCCGGACCGGAAATGCCTTGATCGTCAGGCGCGCCTCCGCCACCACGGGCATTTTGTCAATCATGTCGTGTTTGCGGCCGGCCTGGTACGAGCCCTGGGTGCGGGTAATGGAGGACATCTGGTTGATCAGGCTGATGACCATTTTGCCGGGCCGGCCGGCCTGGGTATGCGCCATCATATCCACCGATTCCGGCGCGTCGAGTTCCAATTGAGCGCGTTTGCCAAGGGCGCGTTGCACCAGCGCCATCATCAACTGCTTGAGATTGTACTGGCCATGCCGGTAATACTGCCGGCCGCAGCCGCCGGCGCAATACCATGCCCGGCCCCGCCCGCAGCGCTGCTCCACCAGGCCCGGGTGCGGCAGTTGCGTCAGGAAAGTCGTCATGGTCTCGCATTCGCGGCGCGCTACGCTGCCCAAAGCACGCGCCCCGGCGCGGAGCGCGACCAGCGTCTGCCCGGCGTTAAAAATCATGCCCGGCTGGCGCCAGGGCGCCGGCGGCAGAAGTCTCCGGTCATGCAACATCAGGTAGGAAGGTTCCGGCGCCGCATGCTGTTGAAACTGCGCGCCGATTACATCCGACAGCGCAAAATCGGCGCGGGGCCGTCCGTCGCCGTCAAACAGGGAAACGGCCCCGGTAGCGATCACGCGGCCGCCGGCGCGGACAAAATCGCGGATGGCGGCGCATTGTCCGTCATCGAGGCAGACGGCCTCGGGCAGGATTAAAACTTTGAACCGCGCCAGGTCCGCGCCGGTCAAATGGTGATCCTGGATCACGGTCCATAACCTGTGCCCGGCACACAGGGTTTCGCACCAGCCGTAAAACTCATGGGCATGCTGCAAGCCATCCACGGGCGATCCGGGCAGTGGATTTTCGATGGACTGGCGGCTGCGCAGGATCGCCGTATCCGCCAGCGGCTGCATGCCGGCCAGCCACGGTTCCAACCGCTTCTGTTCCGCGAAGACATCGGCGGCCAGCGCCAGCACCGGCCGCGTGATGCCCGCCGTGGTATCGCCGGCCAGGGTCGGCAGGATCGAGCCGCAATGCGCCAGCCCCGCGCACCGCGCGGTCAGGGCTTCCGCCCGGTAGGCGTCGCGCGGCTTGGGCGTGAACCAATCGCTTGACAGGCAGGTCATGGAATCCAGCAGTATTTCCGCGGGCGCCCGCGGGCTGCATTCGCGGAGGGCGCGCGTACGCCAGGCGATCGGCAGCGATCCGAGCCGCAGGCTGAAGACATCCTTGGTCATGAAATCGCAGTTTGCCTGCGCCATGTCCCACCGGCACTGCCCCGGCTCATCGCTGATGCCGAAGAAATTATGGGTAAACAGCACGTCCGGCCGTTCGGCCCGGATGGCCTGGCGCAATTTTTTCGTGTATTCGTCATATTGCCGGTAGCGCCAGGCGCGGTAAGCAATGAGTTGATCTTCCGTCAAACGCGCCGTTCCCGGAAAATCCATGCCGAATTCCGCGCGGAACCGCGCGTTGCAATACGGGCAAAGCCAGGCATGGAACGAGCCGAACAGGCCCAGGAAATCCATGTAATACACCCGGATGGGATAATTGCGGATGACCTCCAGCGTTTGCTGCAGGGCGTAATCGCCGTAAGGACCGTTCAAACATCCGCCGGCGATCACCGCGCCCTCGACTTCGTCGGTGATGTCCACCACGCCTTTTTCCGAGTTGGGTGCGTTGCGATGGCACCAATCGGGATGATCCTTCCGCAGGCGATGATCGGAAAACTCGTAAACGGCGCCGGGTATGATATCGTGCTGCAAGCAGGCGTCTGTGAATTCCCGGAACAAGTCCCGGCCCTGCAGCGCGGAATGGACATGCGCGCCGGCCGCCCGGCTGGGATAATACGCGTTGCCGTAATGGCACTTGGCGTAATAGTAAAACACTTCCACGCCGGATTTTTTCAGAGTTCGGACGAGTTTGCGCGGATCCATGTTTTCCAGGATGCCCGGAAATTTGCGCCAGTCCTTTTCCGGCAACTGGTCGTAATCCGGCATGTGCAACCCGATCATGAACCGGCGTTTGCGCGCTTGCGCCCAGTGATCCGGATGCAAGATATCCTTCATATGTTCAGTCTCCCGCCACGGTAAACGACGTCGAATGCCGGCCTGTGATTCCCCGCCCATCCTCGGCCTCCACCGTCAGGACCTAACAGCCGGCATCCAACTCGCCGGCGTCCAATACGATTTCGCCCGGCCGGGGCGGCCGGACATCCGAGAATAAAACGCGATGACCGGAGTCCTCATTGCCGGCCGTCACCGTCACCCGTTTCAATTCCAGCGGCGGCATGGCGCTAACTTCGACGGCTACCGGCAGTTTTTCACCCGGCCGCATCAGGTTGGCCTGGCGGGTGGAAAATTGGCGCTCCACGCGCGGGATGGTTAAGCCCGGTCTGACGAACCGGATGGCAGGCCGGGCTTCCAGCGGCGCCGGAATCAGGATATTTTCCGGGCCGTACACGTTTCCGCGCACCCAGAAATTCGCCCGGTCGGATTTTCCCGGCAACCCGTGGATGTTGTCGGTAATATTGCAGGCGCGGTCCGGCGCCGGATTGACAAACCGGTTGGATTCCACGAGCGCCAGTTCGCGCGGCACGCCGCGCAGCAGCACATCGTGCGAAGGCGAGGCGACGCCGTCCATTTTGTGCGCCCGGCGATAAGCGCGGATGCGTTCGTCATCGTCCCGGAACGTATTCCGCCGGACCACGATTCGATCCCCGGCAATGCTCAAATATGGGTATTCCGAACCATGCCCTTTCATCATCTGCCGCCAGGCATGCATATCCACCGCATGCGCCGGCCCGCCCGGGCCGACATGGACGAATTCATTATGCGCGGCCTCGTAACCCGTCCCCTGCCGGCCGCCGCCCGCAATTGCATGCCATGACCATTCAATCCGGTTGCCGGCCAGCAGGGCCCGGCCGGCATCGCCCCCGATCACCGCCGGGTAAGCGTGAATGTCATAAAGATGATTGTGTCGGATGCGCGTGCCGGGATGGCAGACATTGACGCCGGCCCAGTGAAAACGCGAAATCTCGCAGTTGTCCACCTCGGCATTTTTACCCATGGTATAAACGGCATTGAAACGCGAAGGCGGCAGGTCATCGTAATCGCGGTCCAGCACTGCCGGGTCAGGCCCCCTTACGCGCAACCCGGTTAACCGCGCTCCGGCGCCCATCCCGATCAATACTTTCCCGGCATAAGGATGCGTTTTTTTATTTTCACGGATGAACCGGACTTCCTCCGCGGTAAAATCGAATTTGATCAATGCTCCCGGCGCAGCGTTGACGCCGCGATCCCCGGCCAGGGTCCAGCCGGCCGGCACGAATAAAAAGGGAAACGGATATGCACCCCGGCGCGCCGCCGGATTCAACCGGCCGGTTAAATCAATTTCCGCGCCGGCTGGAATAAAAATCACGCCCGGCGCGGCCTCGGGCGCGTTGGTTAAATCAGCCAGCAACGCCAGGAGTTCGCCGGCGGTGGCCGCCGTGTGCGTCCCGCCCGTCACCACGCGATCGTAGCCGGCGCCGCCGCCGACCGGGTTGCCGATGGCTTTGGGGCAACAGCCATAATCCGCCAAATCGGTTGGGGACAACGCGCGCACACCGGGCGTAAGCAGGCTGGCGCCGGCCGCGGCCACCCAAGTCTGGGTGATAACGGGATGCTTGATGCCGACCTCAACCCAGCGCGGCTGGGCATCGGACGCCTGCACCGTTACAATGTTGGTCAGGCTGCCCCAGGCCGGCAGGTTTAACACGGTTAAATCTCGGGGTTGCACCGCCGCCGCGGCCGCGGAGGCGGCGCCGGCCTGGTAAGTGCCAGGGGATGGCGTGAAGCCATCGCCTGGCGAAACGGCCGGGGTTAAAAAAACTTCCCGGATTTGGACCGGCAGTTCCGCCGGCCCGGCGCTGCGATTCTCTCCGACGATGGCCAGCCGATAAGTATGCCCGGTGCCATCCGCCTGGTACGGCGAGATGATGGCAGCCGTCCTCAGCCGCGGCCGGGTCGGTTTGATCCGCTGCCGCCGCAAGCCGGTCAGCCGGCCGAATTTTTCGCCAACCAGCAGGCCCCGCTCCCGATCCGCGCCATCCAGAGGCGCCCACGTCAGGATGGCCGGCATCTCTTCCCCGGCATTGCTCCCTTGTAGCAGCCGCACGGTGTGCGGCATCCCCGGCTCCCCCCCCGCCACACGGGCAACATTAAACCGCAACAAATCTTCCGGCAGCACGGTCCGGCCCAGAATTTCCAGCGGCAAGGCCATCTCAGCGCTCCAGCCATGGGCATCCGCCCGGACGGCGTGCGCCCAGAAGGCCCGCCAACTTGCATCCGCTGCGCCCTGGCGGACCATTTGCTGCGCCGCGCGGCCGTCATGCGACAGGGAAAATTGAAAATAATGCAAAGGAGATGTTCCCAGGAACGCCTCCACCCGGTCGGTCTCACCATCCGCGGCGCCGGCCGGCCGGGAGCAGTTCAACGCAACGTAAATGTATGCGCCGTCATAGCCCAGGCGGGCGGTGGTGGCAAACGCGGATGTCGCGCCGGCGCCGGCCGGATTGGTCAAGGTAAAAGTTGACGCACCGCTCCAGACGGCATCGGTGGTGATCCCGTCAATAACCGGAGGGGCAGCAAACTCAGCCGGCTGCAACACCGGCACAGATCCGGCTGTCAACCAGGCAGCCAGCGGCCCGGCGGCGCAAATAAAGACGCCCAGTCGGAAAAGCGATCCCAGTTGATGCATACCAGGCATGAATGATTTCCCAGATTAATTCTGTCATACTATACTGTTTTTGCCAAGGCCATGACAATGACAATTATCTACGATCAATTGTCCGAATCTACACTATGGAGTTTGCCGCAAGTGTAGATTTTGACAAACAATACAAGAAAACCCCGCTTGTAAAAAAAATGCCGCCAGGTTATTTTGTTGACTGATTGCCGGGCTGGCGCCCGGCATGTCGAACAGAATCCGTCAAGCGCATCAAGGAAGTCCGCACCATGAAAGCATGCCCGCAACACATGAAAATCCGGATTGAATGGGGCGGATTCACCGCTTACCTGGATTCCGGCCTGTTCCCGCACCGCTGGGACGGCGGCGTGGAAATCGCCGGCGGCCGGCTGGCGGCGGCATGGCAATTGGAGTTCAAACAGGCGGCCCATCATTTTACGGCGGAATACCGGACGCCGCTGGCCGGCGCGACCTGGCAAGCCGTCACCGACAACGGACTGGGCGGCGTGCTGCTGGAGGTCATCGGCGATGCCGCAACGCAAATCAAAATTATTACCACCGCCCTGACCGTCGAATTCACGCTGGGCGAACTGATCCGCGCCAGATACCTCCGTTGGCCGGCGGGCGCCAAGTATGCCGGGATCGCCTTGTCCGCCATGCCGGACGGCGCCGGCCCATTCGAAATTGACGGCCAGGTTGAACCAGGCTGCCTCGATGTGCGCCTCTCTCCCGCCGCGTTTCGCGGCACAGGCGCCCGCGCCGGCATCCGCCATGGCCTCTTCAAAACCACGGAAGCCGCCTGGGTTCCGCCGGGCAAATCGGCTCGCGCCGATTTCGATTTGCCGCGCGCGCCCATGCCCACCCGGCGCCGCCAATCCGCCCTCGAACTGGAATGCCGTCTCGCGCTGGCATCCGGCCCGGCGACCCATTACAACGAAGCCGGCACGGAATTCAGCCCGGTCGCACTGCGCCTGAACGGCCGGCGCCTGCCCTTGCCCCCGGTATATTTCCGCCGCGAGCAGGCATCCTGGAAAGAAACCCAGTGGATTGAGTTCGTTACCCTGCCGGTTCCCGCGGAACTACTGGAGCCCGGGCGCAACCGCCTGGAAATCCAAAATGGACACCGAAAGGTTTTCCTGATCATCACCGGCGCCCAGTTGCGCGAGGCGCGGCTGGCCGATGGCACCGTCCAATCCGCCCCGGCCTGGCTGCGGGCCGGCCAGCCATTTGAAGTCGCCCTGCACTGCCTGCGCCCGCACAAGCCAATCCAGGCGCATTGCCGCAACGCGCGTCCGGCTGCGCCTATCACGCGGCTGGAGGCAGGGGAAACCCGTTTGCGCTTCATTGCCGGCAACGCCGCAGAACTGGCGGAGATTGCCCTGCGCAGCGACGGAAAAATTTTATGCCGGGTTGAAATTCCGGTGTTTGACGTCCAACCGGAACCGGCCCCATGGCTGGTGGGCGCCATGCTCGAGCATGTCCGCCTGGACGAATCGCGCCAGGCTGACCGTATTCTGCGTTATTTCCACGACACCCAACAAGGCAATTACGTGCAATTCCGGATCGAGCCGACCAATCCCCAGCGCTGCAATGCCACCGCCACCCGGCCCGAAGACTGGCGGCGCTGGGGGCAATTATTGAACGAATATGGCATTTATTTCTCCGTCCTGAGCGGGCACGCCTGGAAGGGATACAACCTCGACGGCTACACCGAAGCGTATCCGCCGGCCATGGAGGCCTGCCGGCAGCTGAAGGATACGGCCGGTAAATTCTTCTTCTCCACCCACGTGCATGAATATTCGCGCTCGCTGTATGGCGCCATCCCGCGGCCCAACACCATCCTGCCGCCCGCCGCCAACACCATGACTGCCGCGGCCGGCCGTTTCCGCCGGGCCGTGGCGGCCATCGAGGGGTATCCCGGCATTCCCATGCAGATCGGCGAAGCGGCGCCCATGGCGGCCGATGATTACGCGGCGGGCATCGAGTACGTGGCCGTGGAAACGATGGCGCTCCACGCTCTGCACCTCTTCGCCGCCGCTTCCGGCGCCGCGCGCGTTTTTGGCAAAACCTGGGGCATCCACAACGCGGCCTACTGGTGCAAGGCGCCGGACGATTTCACCAAGCTGGCGTTGAATTATCTCAACTGGCATCTCGCCTACCTGTGGGGCGGCCGGTTTGTCATCTCCGAAGACGGCCATTTCAGCATTCCCCACAGCCACCGGCAACAGCAGTTTTACAGCGAATTCCCCACCCGCCTGCGCGGGCAAATACGCGATTTTTATCGGTTCGTTAACACCCATCCCCGGCGCGGAAAACGCGAAACGGCCATCGCCGTCGCCGCCGGCAATGGCGGTTGCGAATTGGTGTCGTTCCCGTTGAAATTCGCCGATATGCGCGGCGCCATGGGACGCGTCTGGGGCCAATTCGGCGCATCCACCCCGGAATGGGCCCATGCCGACCCGGAACGCGGCATGGAACTGCTGGATGTGTTCATGCCCTATGCGCAGGACGGCTATCATATCCGGCACTGGTTCGCCGGCACGCCTTACGGCCCGTTTGACCTGACCCCCATCGCGCATACGCCTGACCAGGTGCTCGCGGATTATCCGCTGCTGGTGTTCCTGGGCTGGAACACCATGACTCCCGCAATTTACCGTAAGTTGGTTAACTACGTGCGGCAGGGCGGCGTTTTGTTCTGCGCCCTGCCGCATTTCTCCCGGCATGCCGGCCGCGGATTCTTAAGCGCAATGGAAGACTTGCATCTGATGCATGACGGCGATTTGCGCGATTTATGCGGGATTTCCGTCAAGAGCGCCGCGCCGGCCGCGCCGGTCTCGGCCGCCTGGCGGCCGGATGGCGACCGGGACGCCTTCCAGTCTTACCGGTTCCGCCAGTACCCGCTCGGCACCCGCCCGGCGCCCATGCGCATGGCGGACATCGTACTGCGCGGCGCGCGCGTCCTGGTTTCCGACCAGGCAGGCAAGCAGCCGGCGCTGGTGGAACACCGCCTGGGTAAAGGAAAAGTCTGGCTGCTGACCGCCTGGGCCTATCCCGGCCACCCGGCCTGCATGCCGCTGGTGCGGGACGCCCTGCGCCTGCTGGCCGAAAGAACGCGCCGGAAAGTGTCGGCCTGGGTGGAAGACCCGAGCAACGAGGTGGCGCATGCCTGCTGGCGCGATGGGAGCGCGCGCACGCTGTTCCTGCTGAATACCGACTGGACCGCGGAGCAGAACACCAAGCATTGCGCCGTCCACATCGGCAGCCATGCCATTCCGGTCGCCGTCCGGGAACGGGCCATGCGGACGCTGACCTGGCGTGGCCGCCTGGCCGTGCTCCCGGATGATGCCAGCCTATATGTGGAAAGCATTAAACGCCACGGAGAAGAATACCGCGTCATCCTGCAGGGACAGGGCCAGACCGGATTGACGCTCTTCAGCCTGGGAAACCCCATCCGGCGCGTCCTGGCCGGCCGCCGTCCGACGCAGGCGGTAATGGACGCCGCGCGGACGCGCGCCGACTGCCGGCTGGATTTCGGATGCCGCACCCGGATGGAACTGCGCGTGCTGGTTTAAAAATCGTACAATATCACAGCGGCGGCAGCTCTATTTTGACTTCCCGGTCTTCCTTGCGCCGGTAGATCAGGCCGTCCCACGGCGCCAGCCCGCGCAGGAAGCGCACGGCTTCGCCGACATCGCGGGCGGGATCGCGTCCGGCCTCGCGCTCGATGGTCAGGTAACCCTGGTAACCAATCTCCTGGAGCATCCAGGCGTAATACCGGAACGCCACGCCGCCCTGCCCCAGCGGCACTTCCAGAACCTTGCGCTTGAACAGGTCGTTCCCCGCGCTCTTCTCACTTTGCAACCGCACGGCGTCCTTGGCGTGGGTATGGACGATGTAATCCTTCAACACGCGCAATCCGCCGATATGATCGAACGGGCCGGCCATGATCAGGTTGGCCGGATCGTAGTTCACGCCGATCCCCTTGTTGCCGATCTTGTCCAGAAACCTTTTCAACACGATCGGCTCTTCCGGGCCGGTTTCCATGGCGATTATCCGGCCGCGTTGCTCCGCGTAGGCGCCCAGTTGGTCAAATGCCGCCAGCCCGACCGCCCAGGCCGGATCGTTTTCATCTGCGGGCAGCCGGCCGATATGCGAAGTGATGATCCGCACGTCCAGCCGCACGGCCAGGTCCACGATTTCCTTCATGCGCGGCAGCACTTCGGCATTCGATTCGGCCTTTAAAAACCCCTTGCCCAAATCGCCGCAGAGCGCGCTGATTTCCAGGCCCTGGCCGGCGACAAATTTTTTGAACTCGCCGCATTTGGATTGCGGCATGTTTTCCGGCGCCATTTCGCCGCTGATGCAGAAAATCTGGAACCCGTCCGCGCCCAGTTCCCGGGCCTTCACAATGCTCTCCCGGACGCCCAGATGCAGATTGTCAACCAAGATGCCGATTTTGTTTTTCATGATTGTCCCCTTTCGTGATGTTGTCATTTGACTGGACCGCTTTCATCCGGCTGTCACGCACGGAAAAAGCGGCGTCGAGCCGCCGCACTCCAAAACGCTGCTTGTTTACCCCAAACTAATCTCCATATTAATCCCCCGCCTGCAAAAACCCATTGAAATTATTGCCCTCGGCCAGCCAGAAGATGTCGCGCACCGGCTTGCCCGAGGCCGCCAGCGCGCGGCCTTCGGCCAGAAACTCGTCGCGGTTTTTGCCGAAGAGGGTGAACTGGGATTCCTGCGTGGCCAGGGCTTCATAACGCTTGCCGGCATACTTCGTCACATCCACCGCCACCCGCGGCAAGCCGTCCTGGACGCCCTTGTAATAGTACTTGAACGGCGTTTTCCACGGCGCGCCCAGGTCGGCGCTGACCGGCTCCCCGGCGTGCCAGAGCGCATCCACGCTCAGCCGGTGCGTCAGGCGGTGATCATTGTGACTGTCGGCCGGGCCGTGCGTGAATGACGCTTCCGGGCGCACCTCGCGGACGATCCGGATGCATTCCTTCAACCGCGCGGGCGAGTAGCCGTCGCCGATCATGTCCGGAATGCCCAGGTGATAGCGCCGGGCAATGCCCAGCACCCGGTCGCAGGCATCCGCCTCGCGGCGGCGCATGGCGACGATCTGGTCTTTCCATTCCGGCCTGGGGAATCCCTCCGAGCCGGTCATCAGCATGGCGATGAAAACTTCGGCGCCCCGGTCCCGGAGCATGGCGATCGTGCCGGCCATGGTCAATTCATCGTCGGGATGCGCCGCCCATACCAGTATTCGCTTGTACATATTCCTCCCAACGCAGCGCCCTGGCAGTAATAAAACTCATCACGACGGACACCGGTCGCTTTTCCGAGGTATTGTCCTCATCCAGGTAATTTTTGCCAGCACAAATTGTTTGCAATTTCAACAATTTGTTTGCCTTATTCCGCGGCATTTCATTGCCGTATGGGACGCATTCCAAAGCGGCTTCGCCTCGAAAGAGCGCGGCAATTTCCATGGAACCGAGTTGCCCCACGTGAAATTGGCAAGCGAATTTTGATTGACGCCGGGCCGGCGGAATCATAACATGTTCAGGCCAAACTGCATGCTGCAATCATTATGAGGTTGTGGTTATGAAACTGATGCGATGTTTGAAGGAAGTTGCCCGAAGAACGTTGTGCGGGAGCGGCATGTTCCGCAGGGTGATGCCCCCGCCGGGATGCATGCTTGCGGCGGTGGCGCTACTGGTTGCCGCGCAATCATCCGCTTGGGCGCAGTCACTGGTGTCGGAAATAACGGTTAATCCCACCAATCCGACCATGACGGTCGGACAAACCTTGCGTTTTACCGCGCACGGATTCGACACCAATGGCGCTCCGGTGGATATAATTGATCCCCACTGGGAGTGCGAAGGCGGAACGTTTGCCCCGGTTACCAACGGCATTAATACTGTCACTCCGCAATGCGATTTCACCGCCACCACGCCCGGCCCCGGCTACATTTTGTGCTACGAAGGGCCGCCATCATCCGGCGGGCCGAACGGGTCGGCCGATATTACCATTCAAGGCGGAGGCGCATATCTGGCACGGATTGATGTAACGCCCAATAATGTATCGCTTCAGGTTGACCAAACGACCCAATTCATCGCCACAGGGTATGATCAGAACGGCAATATATACAATTTCGATCCGCTATGGTCGGCCAACGGCGGGACGATCAATTCCAACGGCAATTATACGGCCACTGTGCCGGGTTCTTTCACTGTGACCTGTACGGCGCAGGGCTTGACCATATCCGGTTCGGGGAGCATTATGGTCAATGACACCTATCTGGCGCGGATTGACGTAACGCCTGTACACACAACACTGCGAGTTGGCGATACGACCGTCTTCACCGCCACCGGATACGGCCCTAACGGCCGACGTTTTTATTTTTATGAGGAATGGTCTGCCACTGGCGGGACGATCAATTCCAACGGCAATTATACGGCCACGGCGCCGGGTGATTTCACCGTGACCTGCACGGACAGCAATACGCCGGGCGTTGAAGGTCGGGCGCGGGCGCGCGTGCACACCAAGCATGGCGATTTTGACGGCGACGGCAAGGCCGACCCGGGCGGCTTTCGTCCCAATCCCGGCGCGGGACTCTGGCAGGTGCTGCTCTCCGGCGCCGGCTATTACGGCGCCAGCGGCGCGGTGGGCGACAGCGGGTGTATCCCCGTCATCGGCGATTTTGACGGCGACGGCAAATTCGATCCGGCGGTTTACCGCGCATCCGACGGGCTTTGGATGCTTTTATATTCCGGCAGTGGCTACACACCGCAAGCCCTGCAACTCGGCGGCGCCGGCTGGGCCGCCGCGCCGGGCGATTACGATGGCGACGGCATGAGCGATCCGGGTGTGTTTTCCTCTGCTGAAGGACGTTGGCAAATCAAACTATCTTCTTCCGGCGCGGTGGCGCCCCTGGAATTCGGCAGTCCCGGAGCGCTCGCCGACCCGGGCGATTACGATGGCGACGGCATGGCCGATCCGGCATATTACCTGCCGGATTCCGGCGCCTGGTGGTTCAAGCCGTCCGCCGCCGGATGGAACACGGTCGGCCCGCTGGCGAGTTTGCCGGGCGGCCTGCCGGTCGCGGCGGATTACGATGGCGACGGCAAGGATGATCCGGCCGTTTTCCTCAGCGTCACCGGCGAATGGAATGTGCTGTGTTCGGGCGGAGGCTATGCTGCGATTACGGCAGCCTTGGGCGGCATCGGCGCCCAGCCCGCGCCGATGGACTATGACGGCGACGGCAAGGCCGATCCGACCGCGTATTGGAGCGCCGCCGGCGCATGGACTTTCCGGCTTTCCGGCAGTGCCTACGCGCCGATGCAGGCCAACTTCATGCCCGGCATAATTCCCGCCTGGTGATGCATTGCTGGCCTGGGATATTCCGCCGTTTATCAAACCCCCGTTCTGCACTGCGCCTGTACTGGTTTGCGTTCGGAGCATCCGGAACAGCGGACCGGCCTAGCCCGCATCCATGCCCAGGGCGCGGTCGCGCTCGGGGTTGGCCAGGCGCCGTTGGATGGCGTCCATGTAGAGGTAAATGCCCGGGGTCACGAAGAGCGTCACCACCTGGGCGAAGGCCATGCCGCCCACGATGATCAGGCCCAGCGGAATGCGGGACGAGCCGTCGGCGCCGATACCCAGCGCGATGGGCACGGCGCCCATGATCGTGGAGAGGCCCGTCATCAGGATCGGCCGGAAGCGGATGATGCAGGCATTGTGGATAGCGTCGAAACCGGTGGCGCCGGGATGCTCCGCCAGGTACTGCTTGGCGAAGTCCACCATCATGATGCCGTTCTTGGCGATGATGCCCAGCAGCATGAAAATGCCGATGTAAGCGTAGAGATTGCAGGTCTGGCGGAACAGCCAGAGCGTGGCGACGCCGCCGAAAGCGGCCACCGGCAGCGTGGTCAGCACGGTGAACGGATGGATGTAGCTTTCGTACAGGATGCCCAGCACGACGTACATCAGGAAGACCGAGACCAGCATCAGGAACACCAGGCTCTTGATGGCTTCCTGGAATTCCTGGGCTTCCCCCTGCAGCCGGCCGCTGATGCTGGGCGGCAGGATTTCATGCGCGGCCTGGTCCAGCGCCTTGGTGGCGGCGCCCAGCGGCACGCCCGGCCGGAGGTTGAAGGAAATCGTGGCCGCGTCCAACTGCTGGCTGTGCGGCACATTCTGCGGCCCGACGGTTTCCTCCCAGACGGCCAGGGAACTCAGGGGCACGGCCTCGCCGGTCACCGGCGACGGCACCCGGATCAGTTCCAGGTCCGCGGGCTGCCGGGCGCGGCGCCCGACCACCTCCGGCACCACGTCGTAGGTATCGTTGTCCGTGTAAAAAGTAACCGCCCGGCCCCCGGCATAGGCCTGCATCAGGGTTGCCAGAATCTGCTGGGAGGTAATCCCGTAATAGGAAGCGCGTTCCCGGATCAGGTGGATGTTCAGTTGCGGCATGTTGAGCTTGACGCTGGTCTGGATGCCGTAAAACAGTTTGTCCATGGAAGCCATACGCGCCTGCAACTTGCCGGCCACCTCGTACAATTCGTCGCGGTCGTTGCCCTGCATGGCGAAGGAATACGTGCTGCCTTGCGCGGTGGATTCGCCGCCGGCGCTCAGGTTCATCAGCGGAATCGGCTTAAGGAACACCATGCCCCCGGTCAGCCCGAAAAAGCGCCGGCTTAAATCCGCCAGCACCGCGTCAATCGGCGGGCGCTCGCCCTCCTTAAGCACAACAACCACGTAGCCCGTGCTTTTATCGGCGCCCGGGGCGGGATTGGCCACGGTGAGCACATTTTCCACGTTGGTGTTGCTCATGACGATCTGCTCGACTTTGCGCTGCAGCGCCAGCATGTCGTCGGATGAGCTGCCCATGGGCGTCATCATCACGCCAAAGGCGCAGCCGCTGTCTCCCGGCGGGATGAAATCCTTGGGCAACAGGTTGAAAATCACTACCGTCCCGCCGATGCAGACCGCCCAGATCGCCACGGCAATCCACTTGCGGCGCAGCACCCAGGTCAAGGCCGCGCCGTAATGCCGGGTGGCGGCGCCGATGACGGCGGAGACTGTCCGCTGCACGCGGTTTTCGCGGCCGCCGGTGGGCTTCAGGATGCGCGAACACATCATGGGCGTGAGGGTCATGGCCAGGATGGTGGAGCAGACGATCGCGATGATGACCGTCAGCGCGAACTCCTGGAAATTCCGGCCGACCACCCCCGCCATGAACACCAGCGGTACGAAGACGATGATCAGCGCCACGCTGGTGGAAATGACGGTGAAGGTCAATTCCCCCATGCTGATAATGGCGGCCGGCACCGGCTTGCGCCCATCCTCGACATGCCGGATGGTGTTTTCCAGCACGACAATGGCGTCATCCACCAGGAACCCCACCGACAGCACGATCGCCATCAGCGACAGGTTGTCCAGGCTGAAGCCGATGCGTCCCATGACGATGAACGCGCCGAGCAATGCCACCGGGATCACGGCCGACGGGATGAAAGTCTCGCGGAGCCGCCCCAGGAACAGGAAGATGATCAGCACCACCAGGATGATCGCGATGACGATGGTGCTCTGGACATCGTTGATGGATTCAACGATGGAAACGGAATTGTCGAACATGACGTCAATCGAGATGGACTCCGGCAACTCATCGCGGAGTTGCGAGAGCGTCGCGCGGATGCGCTTGACCACCGCCACCGTGTTGGCGCCCGGCGAACGCGATACCGGCAGGCAGGTGCCGCCTTCCCAGACCCGGCCTTTTTTGACCACGCCGTGGCGCACCGCAATCTTGTCGTTGTCAATGCTGTCGAGGCAGTCCGCCACATCGCGCAGGTAGATCGGGCCGCCTTCGCGCCAGGCCACGATCAGTTGGGCATAATCCCGGGCCTGCAAAAGCTGCCCTTTCGGCTCGATGGAAATGGAATGCGCCGCCCCGTCGAGCGTGCCGCCGGGCAAGGCGGATGTGCCGGATTCCACGGCCGCCTCAATGTCGGCCATGGTCATATTCAACGACGCCAGTTTTTCCGGGTGCGCCTGGATGCGGATGGCGGTTTTGGACCCCCAGGTATCCACCTTGGACACGCCTTCAATCGTGCTCAGGCGTTTGCTGATGTAGCGGTAGGCATAGTCGTACACCTGGCCCGGGGTCAGCGTGTCGGACGTGACCATGATGTACATGATCGGCTGGTCGGACGGGTTATTCTTGTCATAAGTCGGCGGATTCGGCAGGTCGGCGGGCAGCTTGGACTGGGCCGCGGAGATGGCCCGCTGGACATCCGGCGCCAGCAAATCCACGTTTTTGTTAAGATCAAACGTCAGGGTGATCTTGGTGCTGCCCGGCGTGTTGTCGGAAATGATGGACACCAGGCCGTTGATGCTCATCAACTCGTTTTCCAGCGGGCCGGCGACGGAAGAGGCCATGGTCTGGGGGCTGGCGCCGGGGTATGACGCCGACACGGTCATCACCGGCGAATCCACGTTCGGCAGGCTGCTGACGGGCAGGTTCAGGTAGGCGGCCGCGCCCATGACCAGCAAGACCACCGTCAGCAGGATGGTGGTGATCGGCTTGCGGACAAAAATTTCCGAGACGGTCATGGTTTTGCTCCCGGCGGCGCCAGCAGGGCCTGCACATTGCCGGGGGGCAAACCGACAATCAAGCCGATCTGGCCGGCATCTTCGCCTTGCGCCGCCAGCGCGCGGATCAACGCCAGCGTATTGGGATTGGCCTGGCGCCGGCGGATTTCGATGCGGGCGGCTTCATCCGGCTCGGCTTTCACCTGGACGGCCGCGCCCGGCCCCACCCCCAACTGGCCGGCGGTAATCACCACGTCGCCCGCCTCAATGCCCTTGCCCGCCACCACGGCCTGGCCGACAACCGGGCCGCGTTCCACCATGCGCACAACCGCCTTGTTGTCCTGGATGACGAAGGCATAGGGGCCGTTCTTGCCGTCAGTCACCGCCGATTGGGGCACCAGCACGGCATTGGTCAGGACGCCCAGGATCGGCGAGGCGTAAACGAATTGGCCGGGCCAGAGTTTCCGCGCCGGGTTGGGCACAACCGCGCGCAGCGCAATCGTGCCGCTGCGGGTGTCCACGGCATTGTCCAGCATTTGCAGCTGCCCCTGATATAATCCCGGCTCGCTGCCGGCTGCTTCGGCGACGATCAGCACATCCACCGGGCCGGCATCCATGGCCTGGCGCACCTTGGGCAAAAAAGCCTCGCTTAACGTGAAATCCAGGTAAAGCGGGTCCAGCGTCCGCAGGTTGACCAGCGTCTGCCCGGCGCCTGGCGCGACGACATTGCCCGGGTCCACCAGCCGTTTGCCGACCTGGCCGGCCACCGGGGCGGCAATGGTGCAGTAATTCAAATTCACCTGCGCCTGGGCATGGGCGGCGCGGTACTGGTCAAGCTGGGCGGCGGCGACCTGCACGTCCGTCGCCAGCTTATCGTAATCCTCCTGCGCGATCAGCGATTGCTTCAGCAGCTTGCGGTTGCGCTCCAGCGTGGCGCGTTTCTGCGCCAGGGCGGCCTCGGCGGAAGCCACCTGGGCGGCCGCCTGATCCAGCGCGGCCTGGTAAGCGTCCGGCTCGATCCGGAACAGCACCGCCCCCTGCTCCACCGCAGCGCCCTCGGTAAAAGGCGCCTCGATTATTTTGCCCGACACTTGCGGCTGGATATCCACGTCATTCAAGGCGCGCAGACGCCCGAACGCTTCCACCATCACCGGCACTGCCGCCCGGGTGGCAGTGGCGGCCGCCACGGGAGTGGGCGGACGCCCGGCCGGCGGCGGCGCTTTATGGCAGCCGCCCGCAACCAAGGCGGCGGCCAGCAGGCAGGCTGAGATTGTCAACGCACAACGATGCATCATGTACCTCCGGGCAAAAGTTTTTGAAAAGCGGCTTATCCGAGTCTCTTTCAAAGTTTTTATCCACAGATTACGCAGATTTAGGCAGATTATTTTACCTGAACACAATAAAAGAAGCATTATCGCACGAAGTCACCAAGCCACCCAGAAAGAACAAGCAGGAAAACATTGTTCCGTTTAACGGAACTGGCGCCTAACGGCATGTTTTCCTTCTGCATCCGAAATCCACGGCTCCTTCGTGGCTTAGTGTCTTTGTGAGATCACCTTATGACCGGCGCCAGGGCGGCCGGATCGAACTGCAAATCGCCCAGGGCGTTGGCCAGTTCCGCCAGCGCCACCCACGCTTCCTTGCGCGTCTGCACCAGGTTGCCGCGGGCATCCGCCAGGCTGCTTTGCGCATTCAATAAATCCACGATGTTTTTCAGGCCGGCGGCGTATCCCTGCGCGGCCAAATCGTAGGCGCCCCGTGCATTTTCAAGGTAGGACCGGCTGAAATCC
>JAXGSX010000030.1:0-18911 GCA_040775225.1 Kiritimatiellia bacterium
ACCGGCTGGAACCGGCGCTCCAGGGCGGCGTCCTTTTCGACATGCTCGCGGTACTCATCCAGGGTCGTGGCGCCGATGCAGTGCAATTCCCCCCGTGCCAGCATGGGCTTCAGCATGTTGCCGGCGTCGGACGATCCTTCCGTTTTGCCCGCGCCGACAATCATGTGCAATTCGTCAATGAACAGGATGATCCGCCCGGCGGCCGCCTTGATTTCCTTCAGCACCGCCTTCAGCCGCTCTTCAAACTCGCCGCGGAATTTCGCGCCGGCCAGCAGCGCCGTCAAATCCAGCGCGAAGATGGTGCGGTCTTTCAAGCCCTCCGGCACATCGCCGCGCAGGATGCGGTGGGCCAATCCTTCCACGATCGCCGTTTTGCCCACGCCCGGCTCGCCGATCAGCACGGGATTGTTTTTGGTCTTGCGCGACAGGATGCGGATCACGGACCGGATTTCCTGGTCGCGACCGATTACCGGATCAAGTTTGCCCTGGCGCGCCAGCGCCACCAGGTCCAGGCCGTATTTTTCCAGGGCTTCATAGGCGGTTTCGGGATTGTCGCTGGTCACCCGCTGGTTGCCGCGCACGGCCGTCAAGGCTTCCAAAAATCGCGCCGAAGTCACGCCCATTTCCTTCAGGATGCGCCCGGCCGGGGTGCGGTCCTCTTCCTGGATCAATGCCGCCAGGATGTGCTCCACCGACACGTACTCGTCCTTCAACCGCCGGGCTTCGTCATCCGCCGCCAGCAAAAGGCGGTTGAGGCGCTGGGTGACGTAGATTTTGCCCGCTTCCGTGGCGCCGCTGACCCGCGGCCGGCGGTCCAATTCCTGCTCCAGCCGGGCTTTCATGGTCGGCGCCGGCACGCCCATGCGCTCCAGCAGCCGTCCGGTCAATCCGCCGGTTTGCTCCGCCATGGCCAGCAGCAGATGTTCGCCGTCCACTTCCTGGTGCCCGCGGCGCAAGGCCATGGCATGCGCCGCCTGTAAAGCTTCCTGCACTTTTTGCGTGGTGCGATTGGCATCCATCGAAATTCCTCCTTGCCGCCTTGCCTGCGCCTGCGCCGGACCTCCATCCGGGGGGATACGCGCGCATTGGGAGTTCAGTTTACCAAGCGCAGAGAAGATTTCAAGATAAATCTTTCCAAACCGCGCGGCATGGCGTATAGTTTTATTCCGAAGCGATACAAACGCAGCGGCGGCCGCGCCAGCGGATTGCCCCGGCCTTGAACTCGGAACAACGCCATGCCGGAATTACAGAATACTTTTTCATGGTCGGTTTCCGCGCGGGAGGATTTCCAGGAATGCCGCCGCCGCCGCTACTGGTCCAAATATGCCATGTGGAATGGGTGGCAATCCTCCGCCGCGCCGCTGCAGCGCGCCGCCTACCGCCTGACGAAGATGGAAAACCGCTTTACCATCCAGGGCAATGCCGTGGAACGCGCCGCGATGTGGCTGCTGGCGGAACATCGCGCCGGCCGCCAACCGGGCGTGGAAGCAGCTTATGCCGAGATCGCCCGGCCTTACCTCAACCGCTGCTGGAGCGAATCCAGAAACCGGCTCTGGCAGTCCAACCCCAAACGCCACTGTTGCCTGCACGAGCATTACTACCGCGAGCATCACCAGACGCCGGAGCCGGAAATGACGGCGCGGATGACGGATACCATCAAGACTTGCCTGGCGCATTTTCACGCCGCCCTCCTGCCGCGTCTGGCGCAGGTCAACCCGGCGGCGGATGTGCCCATCGCCGCGGCGGGCGCGGGCGACCCGGAATTTTTCATGCTGGATGAAATCAAGATTTACGCCATTCCGGACTACGTCTGCCGTGCCGGCGCCAACCTGGAAATCTACGACTGGAAATCCGGCGCGCCCCGGCCATCGCATGCCGACCAGATGGCCGTCTACGGGTTATGGGCGCACCGCAAGCACCGCCAGCCGCCGGAAAACATCGTGATCCGGCTGGAATACCTCGCCGCCGGCAAATCGCTGCAAACCGCACTCGCCGCCGCCGATATTGACAAAGCGGAGCAAATGATCCGGCATTCCACCGCTGAAATGGGGGAATACCTGGAGAACGGCGACCTTCGCCGCAACGTCCCGCTCCCGTGCGAAGACTGGGAATTATCGGCCGACATGCACACCTGCCGGCATTGCAATTTTTACGAGTTATGCAAACCGGAATTGGAAGCATCTTGAAAAACCTTCCGCCCGGACTGCGGCCATTTCCATGCCCTGGCGTAAAGACACAACCATGATCGTTCCGCGGCCGCTGCTGCGCTGGATGCTGCCGATGGTGACGGGCGGGCTGCTGATGCTGATTGCCGGCGCGGCCGCGGTGCTCTGGCTGCAGCACCGCCACGCACAGGAAGCGGAAATCGCCCGCCGCATCGAGGATGCCCGCCTGGATCTGCAATTCGACCTGGCCAATCATGCCGCCGACCTGCGCATCGCCCTCCAGTTCATCGCTGCCGACCCAGCCACCGGCCGGGCCTTGAAGGACCGCCAACCCGCCGCCCTGCTCGACCAGTGGCGCCCGGTTTACGAAACCCTGCGCCGCCAGCATAACATCTCCGCCATGAATTTCTTCAACACCGAAAGCGTCTGCATCCTGAGCATGCAGCTGCCGGAGCAAGCCGGCGCGCTGGTCAACCGCCTGGCCGTGCGCGCGGCGGCGCAGACCGGCCGGCCCGCCACCGGCCTGGAGCTGGGCGCCGGCGGCGGCTTCGCCCTGCGCGTGGTCTACCCCGTTGTTTACGACGGCCGGCGCGTCGGTTACGCGGAACTGGGCAAGGATTTCGCGGAAATCCTGCGCGAACGCGAATTACCCGCGGGCACGCACCTGGTGGTATCGCTGCGGAAAGACCGCCTGCGCCGGCCGGAATGGGAAGCCGCCGCGCGCCGGCGCGGAAGGGACGCGGACTGGGAGCGTCTTTCCAACAGCGTCATCATTTTTTCCACGCATGCCGGCCTGCCGGGCGCCATGCGGCAATTTGCCGAAAAGGCGGAGGACTTTTCAGGAGCCGGTGATGGCGGCGCCCAGGACATCGTTTTCGATGAACGCCTCTGGCGGACGGCCGCCTTGCCGTTGCGCGACCCTGCCGGCGCGGAAATCGGCGCGCTGCTGCTCTGGTGCGAAATCACCTCCGAACGCGCCTATTTCTACCGCCACTTGCTCCGCGCCGGCGCCGGCGCCGGCATCCTGTTGACCGCCCTGCTCGTCTTCCTGTACATCCAACTGCACCGCACCGACGCGGGCATCCGCGCGCAGCAACTGGCGCTCCGGGACCACGAAGAGCAGCACCGGATGCTGTTTGAACACTCGATTTCCGCCATTGCCATCCACGAAATCATCACCGATGCCGCCGGCCGGCCGAAAGATTACATGTTTCTCCAGGTCAACCCCGCCTTCCAGAAACATACCGGCCTGCGCGCGGAAGACATCGTCGGCCGCCCCGCCGCCGAGGCCATCGCCGGACTGGACCACACCCCTTTTCTCAAAATTTACAGCGATGTGACCGCCACCGGGAAACCGGTAAGTTTCGAGCAGTACTCCGAACCGCTGGGCCGGCATTTTCTCATCAACGCCTATCCGCTCGGCGGCCGGCGATTCGCCACGGTTTTCTTCGACATCACCGAGCGCAAGCAAACCGAATTCGCCAACGCGCTCACCAACGCCATCCTGGCGATCCTGAATACCGAGGGCGAACTGAAAAACACCATGCAGCGGATTCTGCTGACCCTCAAGCAGCACACCGGCTGCGATGCCGCCGCCATCCGCCTGCAAAACGGGGAAGATTTCCCGTATTACATCCAGGACGGCTTCTCCGGCGAATTCATGCTGAAGGAAAACTCCCTGCTCCGGCCGGACTCCAACGGCGGCGTTTGCCGCAACCCCGACGGTTCCGCCATCCTGGAATGCGCCTGCGGCATGGTGCTCGCCGGCCAAACCGATCCCGCCAGCCCGTACTGCACCACCGGCGGCAGTTTCTGGTGCAACGACACCGGCCGGTTGAAGGATATGCCGGACACGATGGCGCGCATAAGACATCCGCGCAATCAATGCATTAGCCACGGCTACGCTTCGCTCGCATTGCTGCCGATCCGCGCGGGCGAGCGCATTATCGGCCTGCTGCAACTCGACGGCCGCCAAAAGAATTTGTTCTCCTCGAGCGCCATCCATGCGTTGGAAGCGGCGACCGGCCATATCGGCGAAATGCTCCTTCGGCGGCAGGCGGAAGATACCTTGCGCGAGAAAAGCGCGGAGTTGGACCGATATTTCACCACCAGCCTGGACCTCCTCTGCATCGCCGACACCGGCGGCCATTTCATCCGCCTGAATCCCGAATGGGAAAAAGTGCTGGGCTACTCCGTATCGGAACTGGCGGGACGCGTGTTTTTGGACTTCGTCCACCCCGACGACCTGGCGGCCACCCAGGAGGCTATCGCCCGCCTGCAAAGCCAGGTCGAAGTTTTCAGCTTTGAAAACCGGTACCGCCACAAGGACGGCAGTTACCGCTGGATCGAATGGCGTTCACACCCGCAAGGCAACTTGATTTACGCCGCCGCGCGGGATGTAACCCAGCGCAAAATGGACGAGGAAGCGCTCCGCGCCGCCAACAAGCAACTGGAAGCCGCCATCGCCCGCGCCCACTCCCTGGCCGCCGCGGCCCGGGAGGCCAACCAGGCCAAAAGCGACTTCCTGGCCAACATCAGCCATGAAATCCGCACCCCGATCAACGGCATTATCGGCATGACCAGCCTCCTGCTTGACAGTTCCCTGGAGCCGGAGCAGAAACGCTTCACGGAAAGCATCCGGGCCAACGGCCAGTCCCTGCTGAGCCTGATCAATAACATCCTCGATTATTCGAAAATCGAAGCGAAAAAACTCGACCTGGAAGAAATGGATTTCAATTTGCTGGAAATGCTGGAAGACCTGGACTCCGCCATGTCGTGGCAAGCCCGATCCAAGGGTCTCACCATCGTCTGGTCCGCCGATCCCGGCGTGCCGGCGCGCGTGCGTGGCGACCCCACCCGCCTGCGGCAGATATTGATCAACCTGGCGGGCAATGCCATCAAGTTCACCAAGTCCGGCTCGGTGGAAATCCGCACCGCGCCCGGCGCCGCGCCGCCAACACCCGCGGGCGCCCCCGCCGCCGGCACGGACGGCGTCAGCCTGCGTTTCACCGTCCGGGACACCGGCATCGGCATCGCGCCGGAAAAAATCAAGCATCTCTTCGACCGCTTCATCCAGGCGGACGCCTCGTCCACCCGCAAATACGGCGGCAGCGGCCTGGGCCTGGCCATCGCCAAACAACTGGCGGAATTAATGGGCGGCGCCATCGGCGTAACCAGCACGCCGGGCCGGGGCTCGGAATTCTGGTTTACCATCCGCTTGCGCCGGCCGCTTTCCACCGAAGACGCGCAATCGGCGGCGCCCCATGCCATACATGCCATTCAACCCTTGTTTCATGGATGCAACCTGCGGGTGCTGCTGGCGGAAGATAATCCGGTAAATCAGGAGGTGACGCTAGGCATGCTGGATAAAATGGGATTGCCCGCGGATGTCGCCGCCAATGGCGCCGAGGCGCTCCAAGCCGCGCAAACGGGTGTGTACGACCTGATCCTGATGGACATCCAGATGCCGGACATGGACGGTTTAACCGCTTCCCGTAAAATCCGCGAATGGGAAGCCGCTTCACGTACCGGTGCCTCCGCCAAAAGCAAGGGTTACCCGGCTGCCGGGGCCGCCATCCCGATCATCGCCATGACCGCGCATGCCTTGGCGGATGACCGCGCAAAATGCCTGGCGGCAGGCATGAACGACTACATCGCCAAGCCGGTGGTGCCCCAGGCGCTGGGAGCAGTGCTGGCCAAGTGGCTCCCGGCAGCCCGCCCGGCCGGCGGGAACGGCGGCCAACCGGCCAGTCCGGTTTCCGCCGCGCCCGGCCATCCGCGGAATTCGAACGCGCCGCCGGTTTTTGACCGCGCCGGCATGGCCGCCCGCCTGCTGAACGATGCCGAACTGGTCTGCCGGGTGCTGGACACATTCCTGAACGATATCCCCGGGCAACTTGCGAAATTGCGCGGATTGCTGGAGGCCGGCGATCTTGCCGGCGCCGCGCGCCAGGCGCACACCATCAAAGGCGCCGCCGCCAGCGTCGGGGGCGAACGCCTGCGTCAGATCATGGCGGATATGGAAAGCGCGGTTGAGTCCAACCAGGCGCCGGACGGCGCGGCCTGGATTGCCCGAGTTGAAAAAGAGTTTGCCGTATTGCGCGCGGCGATGGAACAGGGTTGATCAAAACCGAACTCAAAGGATGCCCCCATGCATATTTTAATCGCCGACGACGATCCGACTTCCCGGGCGCTCATGAGCGGCATCCTGGAGAAAAGCGGACACATTCCCATGGTTGCGTCTGACGGCCTGGCGGCATGGGAGGCGATCCATAAAACGCCCGCCCCGCGCCTGGCAATCCTGGATTGGATCATGCCGGGACTGGACGGCATGGAACTCCTGCGGCGAACCCGGACCCTGCCGGTTGATGCCGTGCCGCACATCATCATGCTGACCACCAAAGGCAAAAAATCCGACATCGTCGCCGCCCTGAATGCCGGCGCCGACGATTACCTGATCAAGCCCTGTGACGCCGGGGAACTCAGCGCCCGCATTGAAGTCGGACAGCGGATGATTGCCATGCGGGACGCCCTGGCCGCCAAGGTCGGGGAATTACGCCAGGCGCTGGACCAGATTAAAACCCTGCGCGGCATTTTGCCGATCTGCGCCAAGTGCAAGAAAATCAGGAACGACCGCGGCTACTGGGAGCAGGTGGAAGTTTATGTGCACAAACATTCCGAAGCCGATTTCAGCCACAGCATCTGCCCGGATTGCATGCGTAAATTATACCCGGATTTCGCCGCGGAAATGGAAAAAGGCGGTCCGGGCAAGCAGGCTTAACCCCTCGCGGCGGCTTTACACGCCGGGTTCCAGCGCGCCGCGCGCGCGCATGAAGGCCTCTTCTTCCGCTTTTCCCCATCCGGACACCTTGGTCAGCGGCGTCGGACGGGCGTGGGGATAAAGCACCACCTTGCCTTCCACTACCGCGTCTTTCACGGCTGCGAGCGCTGCGGGAAAACATTCCAGGCTGCCGACCATGTCCAGATGCGTCCCCGGATCAATTTCGCCGGCCGCAACCATGCGCAAGGCTTCCGCCACATCCGCCGGACTGCCGCCGCTGGAACCGCAGAGTCGGATTTCGTCGTAATGCACGCGGAGGGTGTCAAGGTCAATTACATGCTCGCCGCGTTTCAGTCCGCCGAATAAATTCAAAACGCCGCCGCGCGCCAGCCATTGCTGGCATTCCGTCTGCACCTGGCGCGCGCCGACGGCGGCAATGATATCATCCGCGCCGCGGCCGCCGCTCAAGGTCCGGATCAGCGCCGGGCCTTCCGCCGCGGCCGCCGTGTGCAATTGCGCGCCGGCGCGCCGCGCCTTTTCGGCCAAGTTGCGGCGAATCCATTCCAGGCGGACGGGGGCAATATCCATGACCAGCAGATGCGCCGGCCGATAGCGCAGGGCCGCCTCGGCATGCAGGCGCCCCATCGGCCCGGCGCCGATGATCACCGCCACCCCGCCGCGCAGCAAACCCAGCCGGGGAACCCGCGGCGCCAACGGCGTTGCCTGGGAAATGTGAATGTGGCGGTCCTGGGCGGAAATGACGCATGCAAGCGGCTCGCACAAGGCGCCGGCGAAAAACGGAATGCGATCATCCGGCAGGGGCGCCAGGCAATCGGCCGCGATGGTTTCCTCGGTGATCAGCATGTACTGCGACAGGTGTCCCGGGAGGGTATAGCCCACCGCCACCTTGCGCATATCCTGCGCCTGGCCGCGGTAACGTTCCCGGTGATTGATCGGCGGATGGTCTACCGCGGGTTGCGTGGCGTAACGCCGGCCGACCGGATACTTTTCCGCCACATCCCGGCCCGCCTGAACTATGGTCACGCACCCTTCATCGCCCAGCGTCACGGGAAATCGGGACAAGTCCCAGCCATTGATGAAAGTATGGTCCTCGCCCTGGGCCACCAGTTTCAGGATGGAGGAACACACACCGGCGGCATCCACGCGCGCCAGCAACTGGCAGGGGCCCGGCTGCGGCACCGGCACGGTGTCCACTTTGATGTTTTCGAATCCGCGCCCGTGCAGGCGCACGGCGAGCATGGTTTCCGGAATTAGACCTTGTGATTTCATAGTAAGCGTCTCAAAAACAAGTGTTTGCGGGTGTGTTCCGTCCCCGCTCGCATGCTCACCCGCATCCTCATCGCCGCGCCTATGCCCGGGCGGCGCCCTTGCGCCGCGGCGGCGCGTGCACGGCAATGCCGAGCGCCGCATGCGCCGCTTCCATCCAGGCTTCCGACATGGTGGGATGCGCATGCACGGTCCGGGCGACATCTTTCAGGGTCAATTCCGCCTGAATGGCCATGGCGGCCTCGGCGATCAATTCCGTCGCATGCGCGCCGATGGCCTGGGCGCCCAACACCTGCCCGGTGCCGGCATCGGCAACCCACTTCACGAAACCGGACGCGGCATCCGCGGCCAGCGCCTTGCCGAGGGCGGCGAAATTGAATTTGCCGACCGTCACCGCGCGCGACTGGTTGCGTGCATCCTGCTCGGTCAGCCCCACCCCGCCAATCTCCGGCGAGGTGAAGATGCAGGACGGCACCACGGCGCGGCGCGCCGGCGGCGCGCCGGTCCGGATGGTTTCCACCGCCGCCAGCCCCTGGGCGGTGGCGGCATGCGCCAGTTGCACTCCGCCATTGACGTCGCCGACGGCGTAAATGCCGGCAATATTGGTCCGGCAATCTTCATCCGCCTCGATGAAACCGCGCGCATTGATCCGCACGCCCGCCGCGGCGAGATTCAGCGCCGATGTGTCCGGCACGCGCCCCACGGCCGCCAGCAGATAATCCGCCGCCAGTTTTTCGCCCCCGGCTTCGGCGGCCACGCCCCGGTCCGGCTCGGCGGCCGTTACCCGCTCCATTTTAACGCCCGCCAGGATGCGAATCCGCAATTCCTTTTCCATGTGCCGCCGCAGTTCGGCGCGCACATCGCGGTCCAGCATCAGCAGGATGTCTTCCAGCATTTCGGCCACCGTCACCTGCGCGCCCAGTTGCGCGGCCAGGCACGCCAGTTCGCACCCGATAATGCCGCCGCCCATCACGATCAACGATGCGGGCAGCGCGGTTAAATCCAGGAATGTCCGGCTGTCAAGCACGGCCGGACTCTCAGGCAGAAATGCCGGCCGGGCCGGAACGACGCCGGTGGCGATGATGATATTTTCGGCCTCCAGCCGCACCGGCTCGCGCCCGCCATCCGCCACCGCCACGCAGCGGCGGGATTCAAATTGCCCGGTTCCGCGGTAAACCGCCACGCCATGGGCTTTCAGCAATTGCGCCACGCCACCCTGCAATTTCGACACCACCTGCCGCTTGCGTTCAGTCATGGCGGCATAATCCGCCTCCGCGCCGGCTACCAGCACGCCCATGCGCGCCGCGCGCCGTATTTCATGCAGCAAGCCCGCCGACGCCAGCAGGGTCTTGGTTGGGATGCAGCCCCAGTTCAGACAGGTTCCGCCCAACTCTTCCCGTTCAACCAGCGCCGCGCGCAACCCGGTTTGCGCCGCGCGGATGGCGGCGGGATACCCCCCCGGCCCGGCCCCCAGCACAATCAAATCATATTTTTCCATGCTTCCAAATCCTCGATCAGACTGCGGACTTTATTGACAAACTTCGCGGCCATGGCGCCGTCCACCACCCGGTGGTCGGATGAAAGCGTGATCTTCATCATGGACCTGACCGACACCGTCTCGCCGCGCGCAACCGGCTGCGGCAGCACGGAGGAAACCGCCAGGATGCCGCTTTCGCCGGGATTGATGATCGCGGTGAAATTTTCAACATCCAGCATGCCCATGTTGGAAACGGTAAACGTGCCGCCGGCCATATCGTCCGGCCCCAGTTTCCCACCCCGCGCCAGCGCCGCCAGGGCCGCGATCCGGTCATGCAATTGCGGCAGGCTGAGCCGGTCGGCTCCGCGAATGACGGGCACCAGCAGACCGTCGGGCACGGACACGGCCATGCCCACGTTAATCCGGCTGCGCCAGCGGACGGTTTTGCCGTCGGTGCTGCTGTTGAGCGCCGGGAAATCCCGCAAGGCCAGCGCGGCCGCCTTGATGATGAAATCGTTCAGGGAAAAATTCCGGCCGATTTTTTTCAATTCCTTGCGCCAGGCCAGCAGTTCCGTCACATCCACGGAAACCGTGACGAAAAAATGCGGTATGCCGGTGGTGCTCTGCAGCATCCGGCGCGCTATGACCTGGCGCATGGAACTGAGCGGCCGCGGTTTTTCAGCGACGGCAAGCTCGATCTCCGCCACGCCGATCCGCCCATCGGCATCCGCCGGAACTTCCAACACGTTGATTTTTTCGCGCAAGGCCAGTTCCCGGGCCGCCGGCGTCAGGCGCAGCTTGTCGTAGCCGCGGGCGGCGCGGTAGGCGTTGACATCCGTTTCCGTAACGCGCGCGCCGGACGCCGGCACGGCGGCGGGATCAATCGGGATTTCCTTCAGCAAACGGCGGGCGCGCGGCGAGCAGGACTGCCGCGGCGCCTGAACCGGCGCGGCGGCGGCCGGCGGCGGCGCGGACGGAGCATTTGCCGGGGGCAAAGCAGCCGGGGCAGGCAGCGGCGCGGCGGCGGCCGGCGGCGCCGGCTTGGGTTTGGCGGCCGGCGGCGGCGTGTCCGGAATCTTTTCGCCCGGCCGGCCGACAAACGCCACCGGAGCGGTTACCGGCACCGTCTGGCCTTCCGGAACGATGACGGCCAGCAGGGTGCCTTCAAAGAAACTTTCCACCTCCAGCACGGCCTTGTCCGTCTCGATTTCAAACAGCACATCGCCCTTGGCCACGGGATCGCCAACCTGCTTATGCCACTTGACGATGGTGGATTCCTCGACGGTCTGCCCCAGTTTGGGCATGATGATGGTATGCGGCATTATCTTCCCCCTCCTTCCTATGCCAGCACGGCGCGCGCCGCGGCGATAATATCGCCGGCATTCGGCAGGAACGCGGCTTCCAGGATATGGGATTGCGGCGCAATGCCGTTTTTGGCGTCCACCCGCAGGACCGGAGCGTCCAGGAAATCAAACGCCCGCTCCATGATGGTGGAGGCTATTTCGCCGGTGAAACTGCCGTTATGCACGCACTGGCTGGCCACCACGCATCGGCCGGTTTTGCGCACCGAGGCCAACACGGTTTCGATGTCCAGCGGCACCAGGCTGCGCAAATCCACCACTTCCGCCGATTTGCCTTCGGCCGCCAGTTCCTCCGCGGCGCGCAAGGCGTCGTGCAAGGCGGGACCCCAGGCGATAATGGTCAGGTCGGCGCCGGCGCGCTTGACCTCGGCCTGGCCGAGCGGGACGAGGTAATCATCCTCCGGCACCGCGCCCTTGATGTTGTAAAGCAATTGCGATTCCACAAACAGGATGGGGTTGTTGTCGCGGATGGCGCTCTTGAGCATGCCCTTGGCATCGTAAGGCGTGGCGGGATACACCACGTAAATGCCGGGAATATGCGCGAACACCGATTCCAGCGTCTGGGAATGCTGGCCGCCGTAGCCCTTGCCGCCGCCCACGGAAGCGCGGATCACCAGCGGCAACTCGACGTTGGCGCCGGACATGTAATGCCACTTGGCCGCCTGGTTCCCGATTTGATCGGAAGCCATCAGCGCAAAATCCATGTACATCAATTCCACCACCGGGCGCAAGCCCACCATGGAAGCGCCCACCGACGTGCCGCAGATGGCGGCCTCGGAAATCGGGGTGTTGAATACCCGCTCCCGGCCGAAGGCTTCCAGCAGTCCCTTGGTGACCTTGAACGCCCCGCCGTAATCGGCCACATCCTCGCCGTAAAGTATTACACGGCGGTCGCGCAGCATTTCCTGCACCATGGCTTCCTTGAGCGCGTCTTTGTAAGTCAATTCGCCCGCCGCCGTCCGCTTGATCTCGGGCAGGGCCAGCGCGACCTGGCTGTGCTGGAATTCCGGCGGCACGTTTTTGGCGGAGGCGCCGGTGTACATGTATTTGACCACATCCGCCGGGGAGGGATCGGGCGCCGCCGCGGCGCGCTGGGCGGCCCGCGCATTGCGCTCGCTGACCTGGCGCTCCAAGCCGGCTATTTCCGGTTCCGACATGACGTCCGCCGCCAGCAACTGAGCGCGATAAACGGCTATAGGATCCACGGTCTTCCAGGCGGCTTCTTCATCCCGGGTGCGGTATTCCGTGCGGGGATCGGTCAGGGAATGCCCGTAATAACGATAGGTGTCCAATTCCACCAGGCAGGGGCCTGCGCCCTTCCGGCACAGGTCTGCGGCCCGCCGGATGGCGTCCAACACCGCCAGGACATCCATGCCGTTAACCACCTCGGCATGCATGTTGTTGTTCGCAAAACCAGCGGCGCGGCGCGCCAGGCGCGTGACCCCCGCCACTTCCTTTTCCGCGCGGCCCGTCATGCCGTAATGATTGTTCAGCATGATGTAAACAATCGGCAACCCGCGCGGATTGCGGGACATTTCATTGGCAAACTGGCTCATGGCGGCCCAATTCAGCGATTCCAGCACCACCCCGTTGGCATAGGCGCCATCGCCGGCGAAACAGCAGACAATCCGCCCGTTTTCCAGGTAGCGGCACGCGGTGGCCGCGCCGGTGGCGATCGGCACGCCGCCGCCGACAATGGCATTGGCGCCCAGATGCTGCAGCGTGAAGTCGGCGATATGCATCCCGCCGCCGCGGCCGCGGCAATACCCGGTTTCCTTGCCGAACAACTCGGCGATTGTGCGGTAAATATGATCCTCCAGGGCGGCTTCGGTCAGGCCGTCTTCGCCGCCATGATAATCCGGCACGCGTTGGCGCAAACGTTCGGGCGGCAGGGCGCGGATTGCGGAACAGCCCTTGGCGATGCTGTCGCCGTGTCCACGGTGCGTGCTGGTGATGTAATCCGTGGACGCCATGGCGGCGCAGGCGCCGGTGGAAGCCGCTTCCTGGCCGATGGACACATGCGTCGGCCCGCGGTAATTATAATCGGGCAAGGGGGTGTAGGCGCCGGAACGCAGTTTGACGATCATTTCCTCGAACTCGCGGATGGTCAGCATGTCTTCCAGCAAGCGCGCCGCGGCCGCCCGATCCACGCGTCCGGCTTTCAGTTCGCCGGCCAGATTGCCTTGGTAGGCATAGCAGGGTATTTTCCCGCAATCTAGGACCATCGGCTTGAAAACCGGCCGCATGTCGCTTAAATAATTTGGCATGGCATTTCCCTTGTGTTTTGTTGAAGATCACATGGCCGGCGCCGGCAAACGGCCTGGTCCGCATTTTCAGCCCGCAGGCTGCGGCGCGGCGCGCCAGCGCATAAAAAAGGCACAGGCGGCAACCCGGGAGGATTGCCGCCTTCGCCAAAAAAACGCGCCCCGCCTGAATGCTCAAGCGCCGGCGAAATCTATTTCCGCGACAATTTTGCCGTCGCCGACCTCACGCAAGGCAATGTCCTCCAATTCCTCGTCGGCTGCAGGCTTGATCAAAGGGCGCTGCCCGCCGATCAACTGGCGCACGCGCATGGAAATCATGTTGATCAGGACGGAAGTGCCCGGCACCCGGTGTTTGGCGGCTTGTAACAAATCTGTCTGCATACGCAACTACCTCCGTAAAAAACCTGATGCATTATGCACAAGCCGCGCCGGATTTCAAGCTGTTTTTTTGCGAATATGGGCAAAGACCGGATGATGGCGGCCAGGCTGGCCCCGCGGCGGGCGCTGCCATCCGTAATTCCCCCCCAATCTTTGCGTTCTTTGCGTTGAACTACTGACTGCGCGCCGGCCCGAGCCGCCGCAATCAGAGCATGTCTAAATCCAGAATCTGCGCCAGCCCGGCCAGGGCGCGCCGCTGATCGCCGTAAGCCAGGATATAATGCTGCCCCATGACTTTCTGCTGGAATTCCGGCATCGGCGTATCAAGATTGATCCGCAGGCTGGGCAATTGGGGCGCCGGCGGCTGCCAGCCGGCTTCTTCCCAGGCCGGCGGGGACTCGGCAGCGCCGAACACCGCATGCAGGCAATACCGGCCGCCGGCATGCGCCAGCCGGAACAAGGTCGCCGGGCCGGTTTTCACCCGCGACACGTTCAGCAATCCTTCGCCGAAACCGCCGAAGGCCGTCGGCGTGACACGCACCGGCCCCTCCGCCACCTGAGGCGGCACGTAATCCGGCACACCCATCAACACGCCGTTTTCGAAAAAATCGTAGAATTCGAGGTAAGCGCAAGTCTGCCCGGTCAAATTGCGCGCCAGCAACTGCGTTACGGCGCCCAAAGTGTCGTTTTCGGGAATGGTGCTGATGTCCGGGTTGATGTCATGCAGCAGCGTCAGCGCGCCGGCCGGGGCGAATTGAAAGAACTTTTTCACACCGTCCACATCCTTGAACGACAATCCCTGGTAGCCGCGCTCGCGGATTTTGCGCTGCAAGGCCCAGCACAGGCGAATGGTATTGTCCAGGGTCGCGGGCTGGGCCGGACGGGTAAACTCCCAGTTTTGCAGCCGCGCGCGCAACCCGGCCATGTCATCCGCACCGCATTCTTCCATGGCGCGCGCCACTTCCAGCATCTCGAAAAATTCCACTTCCACCCCCAGCCGGCCGCGCAGCGAAACGCCGTCAAACATCGTGCCGTAAAGATTCATGTCGCGGTACCCCATCTGCCCGATGCGCGCCCCGCGCAGCAGGGCGGCCCCCCGGGCCGCCCGGGCAAAATCCAGGATGGCGGGCAGCGGCGCCGGTCCGCCGGGCGTCTGGGTAACATACTCGAAATTAAAACCCATTTCCGCCAGGGGATGGCGCAAGGCCGTAGTCCCGGCCTGGGCGGCGGTGGTAATCAATCGTCCGCCTTCCGGCCAGCCGGCCAGTCCCCAGAGCACCAGCGGCAGATGGCGGAACCGGTCAATCACGCCCAGCACGGCATGCGATGGAATCCAGCCGGCAATGCAAACCAGCAGCACATCGAAATCATGGCGGCCCAATTCCTCCGCCGCGCGCCGCACGTCCCGGCCCGCAGGATCGTCGCTGACGGGCACCGTCTCAATGATTTCAAATTCCGCCGCCGGCAATTGGGCGCGCGCTTCACGGCAGAGCCGCTCGATGAGTTCGCGCGGGGTGTTGATTTCACCGAATCCCACAAAACCTGCCTTGATTTTTCGCATGTTGATTGACTCCCTGTTGGTGAATTTTACCGGCCGGATGATCCCGGCGCCGTGCTCCATGACTGGCTCACGCCGGTGACGCGCCTTCGCACTCCCGCAAGGCCCGGCGCTCCAAGTCGCAATACCGCCGGTATACCGGCTCGTACAAATCGGATGCGGCAGGATTGTGGCGCACCACCCGGTGGACCCGGATCATGCCCGCGCAGGCGGATTGATGGTCGGCATGCAGACCAACCGCCACGGCCGCCAGCAGGGCCAGCCCCAGGCTGGTGGCTTCGGCGCATTCCATGGCCACCAGATCGCGCCGGCAGACATCCGCCTTGATCCGCAGCCATAGCTCGCTGCGCGCGGCGCCGCCCAGCGACCGCAGTTCCGTGCCGGCCACGCCCATCTCCGCCAGCATTTCGAGGTTGCCGCGCACCATGAAGGCCACCGCCTCCATCAGCGCGCGCGCCACGTGCGCGCGGGTGTGATTCAGCGTCAACCCGTATAATGCCGCCCCCGCGCGCGGCGCCACATGCGGGCATCCGGCGCCGCTGAAATGCGGCAGCAGGATCAATCCATCGGCGCCGGGCGCGATATCCGCCGCCGGCCGGCACAGGGCGTCATAATCGGCGCCATCGCCGAACTCGTCGCGGAACCAGCGCAGCGCCATGCCGGCGGTCGGCGCCCAGGGCAGCAGCAGGTAACGGTTCGGCGCGCCATGCAGGTACACGCCGACGCGCCGCCGCGGATCCAGCACAGGGCGCAAGGTGGTGGCGGCCAGCGCCAGGGCCGCGCCGGTATTTTCGGTAATGATTCCCGGCGCTATGCTGCCCGCGCCGACGGCGCCGCATACCTGGTCAATCGGACACGGCACGACCGGCGTCCCGGCCGACAACCCCGCCTCGCGGGCGGCTTCCGCCTGCACGGCGCCCACCGCCGCCGCCGGACCGGCCAGTTCCGGCAATTGCTCCGCGCGCAGCCCCAGGTATTCCAGCATCTCCGGCCACCAGCCGCCGGTATTCAAATCAAAATACAGCGTGGATGGGTTTAAACCGCGGTCGGAAACAAAACGGCCGGTCAGACGATACACCAGATAGTCGCCCACCAGCAGATACTTGGCGGCGCGCGCATAAACCCCGGGCTCCCGGCGGCGCAGCCACATCACGCGCGTCGCCGGCCAGGCGGGAATCATTTCCTGCTGGCCGGTAATCCGGTAAACTTCCGCCGGATCGAATACCCGCGCCAGTTCCGCTGCTTCCGCCTCCGAACGCGTGTCGAGCCAGACAATCGCCGGGCGCAACGGGCGCCCGGCGCCGTCCAGCACAACCAGGGTTTCCCCCTGGCTGGTCACGCCCACGGCCCGGATTTCCCCATGTCCGCTGCCGCAGGCGGCCAACGCGGAACGGATGGCCTGGCAGGCTGCCTGCCAGTAAACTTCAGGGTCCAACTCCAGCCAGTCCGCGCGGGGCTTGTCGGGTTGATATTCGCAGGAACCAGTGGCGGCCAGCCGGCCCTCCGCGTCAAACAAAGCCGCCTTAACGGCCGTCGTCCCCGCGTCCAGCGTCAAAATGTGCGCCGCGAGCTTCATGCATGCAAATTAAAATAATTGTTTTATCGCCGCCAGGGTTTCCAGCACCAGCAGGTCGCCGCCCGCCGGGCCGACATGGCCGTTGATCACCAGCGCGCCATAGCCGCCATGCGCCACGGCTTGCGCCGTCGGCAGGTAACCGCCCTGGCCGCCGGCCAGTTGCACCAGCATGGTGCGGCGCGCCGGGCTGCGGGCCTTGATGCGCTGGCCGTATTCCAGAAACAACTCGAACGGATTGGAAGCCAGTGCGGTTTCGCCCAGGCGCAGGCAATGCAATTCGCAGGGATAAGCCGGATGCTCCCGCTGCGTTTCCAGGCGCTTCAGCACGGCTTGATTATCATGGAACCGGACAAAATCCCCGTTCTTGTCGTCATACGGCCCGTGGCCCCCGGCCTGTTCACGGGCCAGAGTCCGCGCCGCAAAGACTTCATACGCCCGGCGCAGGTCGCCGTTCAGGCCGGGATTATCCGCCTGTAGCCGGCGCAGGTTGGCCCGCGCCCGTTCGGCTTGCTGTTCCGACACCCGGCGGACCGGCAATGCAAGCTTTTTCACGGTATGCCGGAACTCCGGGTTCCAATCAATTGCCGGAGCCGTGGACGTTCCGGCATCCGCTGCGGCGGATGCCGGCATCACCTCCAGCACCGCCCGCGCCAGCCGTCGGGCCAGGATTTGCATGCCGGCCTCATCCCAGAAATGCGCCGGGCCAACCCGGTAATTGCGTGTCAAATCGCGGGGCGATAGATCGCCGGCCGGCGCGACCTGGTACAGGACCGGGACATCCCTGCCCCAGGCCGCCCGCAGCAACCTGCGTAATTCGCCTACCATGTCCGCGGAAACATACCGGCAGGCTTCCATGACCTGCGCCGGACAGGCCACGTTCACCACCGCGCCCGTCAATTGCCTAAGTTCGTTCCACGTGAAAATCAGTTCCACGCCGCCGTCTTCGCCGCCTTCCATGCCGACAAAATCCGCCCGGTCAACCGCGCCGTACATTTCCGAAGTGCCATCGGCATATACCGGCCGGCGGCAATGGCCCAGGACGCACCAGGCCAGATCGAAGCTTAACCCGCCCGGCGCGCGGCTGCGCCAGGCCGCGGCGGCGGCATCGGCCAGGCGTTCCACCAGCAGACGGCGGTAATCGTCCGCCGTCATGGCCCGCGCATCCGGTTCCCACCAGCTGCGGAAAACATCAGGCGAAGGCGCGGTGTGGGTATGGATGGCATGGATCAGCAGACGCGCGGGATCAAAGCCCGGCAACAGGCCGCGCAAACGCTCCCGGACATCGTCCTGCAGGTCGCTGGAGACGCCCACCAGGTCTACGCCCAGCAGAATCGCCTGCTCCGCCGCGCCGTCCCCCGCCGACTCGATGGCCCACGCCGTCACGGACAGCGGATCGCGCAGGCGCTCGGCCAGACGCTGGTAATACTGGCCGGACAATTCCACCGGCATGGCCGGGGTGATGTCGCGCGCCGCCCAACCCGTCAAAAAATTACGCGCAGCTTGTTTTCCCATGATTTCTCCTGAATGTACGGCGCCTGGACGCCGGAACGGCAACGCGGAATGTTATATGCAAACACCGCGATAAAGCAAGCCGTAAAAACCCTCTGAATTTTGCATCCAATTGGAAATCACCTTGCTATTTGCCATGCGGCATGATAAAGAGCAAAGCTGTTTTTCGGGGCGGCTATCTATGCGCAATCAATACAACTGGCAGACCCAGCGGCGGCGGGAAGCTTTTCTGGCCCTGCAGGACGGCACGATCTTCCGCGGTTACAGCGTCGGCGCGCCGGCGGACATCCTGGGCGAAGTGGTGTTCAACACCGGCATGACCGGCTATCAGGAAATTCTCTCCGACCCGTCCTACACCGGCCAGTTGGTCGCCCTGACTTGCCCGGAAATCGGCAATTATGGCATGGCGGCGGAAGACATGGAATCGGCTTGTCTGCGCGCCAATGGGCTGATCCTGCACGAAATGAACGAACCCAGCAACTGGCGCGCGGCAGATACGCTGGCCGGCGCTTTGCGCGCCGGCGGCATGCCGGCGCTGGCCGGCGTGGACACGCGC